>JAZSLY010000185.1:0-5220 GCA_045535585.1 Eubacteriales bacterium | reverse complement strand
GGGCAGGTTTGAGCTTGTGTCGGAAAATCCTATCTTCGTCGTTGACGGCGGACACAACCCCCAATGCGCCGCCGCACTTTTTGAAAACGTCAAGGAATACCTTGGAGATAAAAAGCTCGTTATTCTCACGGGCGTCCTTGCCGATAAGGATTACGACAGTATGTACGCCGATATGGCAACCCTTGCCTCCGAATTCGTAACCGTCACACCCCCTAATCCCAGAGCACTCTCAAGCGAGAATCTCGCCGAGTATCTCACAAGATTTGGCAAGCCCGTCACAGCAGCTAAATCTATCGAAGAGGGAGTCAGGCTCGCAAAAGAAAAAGCAGGGGAGGCTGGCGCCGTCCTCGCCTACGGCTCACTTTATATGGTTGCCGATATAGAGAATTATGCCAGAAAGGCGTAATTCAGTTATATGTTGCCTTTAGCAACACGATATTCGATATGTACCTCGGTACGCGATATGTTTGTTTCACAAACGATGTCGTTGATTTGCTTTGCAAATCTTCAATAAATATAAAAACGGACAGTTTCTGTCCGTTTTTTGGTTTATGCCTGTGTATATTGTTATAATGCTGTGCATATAATATATTGACAACGCAATTTTTTTGTGTTATATTGTATATGGAAGGAGTTGATTATATGGCAATAACTAACGTTACTATGCGTATGGATGAAGAATTGAAAGCTCAGCTTCAGGAGCTGGTGTCTAATCTCGGAATGGATATGACTACTTTTTTTACCTTATCGGCAAAGCAGGCGGTAAGAGAACAAAGAATTCCGTTTGATATTACTATGCGTGTACCAAACGCCGAAACTCTTGAGGCAATTGCAGAGGTAAAGGCAATGAAAGCCGATAAATCGTTGGGAAAAGGCTATACTGACGTCGATGAAATGATGAGAGACCTTTTGAAATGACGTACTTAGTAAAGCCGACCTCTAAATTCCAGAAAGACCTGAAGCGCATTCAAAAGAGGGGATACGATATATCTCTTATTACCGACGTAATCAAAAAGCTTGCTAACGGAGAAAAGCTGCCCGAAAAGAACAAGGACCACGCCCTGACGGGAAACTTTGACGGATGTAGGGAATGCCATATAGCACCCGATTGGTTGCTTATTTACGAGATGTACGACAAAGAGCTTATATTATATCTTACAAGAACCGGCACTCATAGTGATTTGTTTCGTTAAGTAAAAAAAGACAGATGAATTCATCTGTCTTTTTTGCCTATTGTATTCCCAACAACCAATTAACCTCGACTCCCAGAATTTTGGCAAGAACCTTAAGCTCGTAATCAGCCACAAATCTTGTGCCTATTTCAATTCTTGAGATACTGTCACGTTCCATAATAATGCCTTCAATTTGAAGCCTTGCGGCGAGGTCGCTTTGCGTAAGCTTCAATTTGCACCTTGCTTCGTGTACTTTGTCTCCACAGATGTTCTTTTTGCCGTTATAATTGTATATTTTCACAAAATCGCCCTCCAAATATGTTAAAGTTAAGAATTTTTCTTGACTTTAACATATTTTTGATGTATAATTGTGTTAAAGATAAGAAATTGTCAAAAATATTTTATATTTAAGGAGAAAAAATGAAAAAAGCTTTGTTGATTTTACTTATGGCAATAATATTTGTTTCTTGCGGTGAAAAAGCACCACAAAAACCTCTTTCTGTTAAGCAATTCGAAGAATTTCGTTCTTTTAAATTAGATTATGAAAAGATATATTTTGATTCGGATATGAATAAATATTTGGTTTATACAAACGAGGAGCTAAACATGACTTTTTATGTTGAAAATGTTGAACCTTATGATATACATTATGGTACTTGTTATGGTTTAAAAGTGTGGGAAAATGGAACTGTTGTAGAAGGGAAAATAACATCTTCAGAAGAAAATGCTTCAAAAAACGATAATACAGAAAAAAGCTACATAAAGCCAGATACATGGTACCAATATAGTTCGAATAATGTAGTTCACGCACAAAATGCATAAATCAAAAGTGCTGTTTTAATATCAAAATCACAAGAATTTATGATAAACTATTATCCTGTTTGTTCTTATTGTAGTATACTTTCAGAAAGGATAGAAATGACCGGCGTAGGAACTGAAGCTCCTATTAGTGAATACTATACTTGCAGCAAATGTGATAAAATAACTTATGTGAGATTTAAAATTCAGTACTAAAAGATGCAAAGGAAGTCGCACAATTACTTTTAGAGCCCTCTTTTCAACAAAGTACGTTCATTGGCACGGCATAGGTAGAAAAAAGCACGTTTTGATTTATATCGAAATTGTCTACCGCTTTGATAAGTCCCACACAGCCTACTTGAAACAGGTCGTCGGAGCACTCTCCGCGGCCTGTAAATTTTTGTATTACACTCAAGACAAGCTTCAAATTTCCGCAAATCATCTCTTCACGCGCAAGGCTGTCACCGTTTTTTATCTTTTTTAAAAGCTCAAGCTTCTCGTCGTTAGTAAGCACCTTGAGCTTGGATGTGTTCACTCCGCAAATTTCAACCTTGTTATACATTCCATTTTCTCCTTAATTAAATTTGCCATTTAAAGTATTACCGATAAAGGTGTTAATTATTATTAAATAATTTTTCAATATTTGAATATTTTTTTGGATTTATATATTTACAAAATAGGAAAAATAATGTATAATAATACGGATATAAAATAATATTAAAAAAAGGATGATGAAAATGAATAACAAGGTTTTAGTTGAAACATCAGCAAGACACGTTCACCTCAGCGCTGAACATCTGGAAATTCTTTTTGGTAAGGGCGCTACTCTTACTGTAAAGAAAATGCTTTCCCAGCCCGGTCAGTTTGCTTGCGAGGAGAGAGTTAATGTTGAAGGTCCTAAGAACACATTGAAGAACGTTAGTATTCTCGGTCCTGTAAGAAAGGCTACTCAGGTAGAGCTTTCTCTCACCGACGCCCGTTCAATCGGCGTTTCCGCTCCCATTCGTGAGTCGGGCGACATTGCAGGCACACCCGGTTGTAAGATAGTAGGTCCCTGCGGTGAGGTAGAAATCAGCGAGGGTGTAATCGCCGCTAAGCGTCATATCCACTTCACTCCTGCAGATGCTAAGGAATTCGGAGTAGAGGACAAGGAGATCGTAAGCGTTAAGGTTGACACAAACGGACGCTCACTCGTATTCGGCGACGTTGTTGTCAGAGTTAACGACAACTTTGCCGCTGCTATGCACATCGACACAGACGAGTCCAATGCCGCAGCTGCTTTCGGCGAGGTTTGGGGAGAAATCATTAAGTAAATAATAAATAAAGGAGATATAAAAATGACAGACCACATTTTTTATTCACACGAAGTAGAAAATATGTGTCCTATCGCTAAGGGTCCTCACCACGGTCCCGCACCTATTCCCGAAGAGGGCAGATGGGTTAAGGCGTATGAGATCAAGGACATCTCAGGACTTTCACACGGTATCGGCTGGTGCGCTCCTCAGCAGGGCTGCTGCAAGCTTACCCTTAACGTTAAGGACGGAATTATCGAAGAGGCTCTCGTTGAGACTCTCGGTTGCTCGGGTATGACCCACTCCGCAGCTATGGCGGCAGAGATTCTTCAAGGCAAGACTCTTCTTGAAGCTCTCAACACAGACCTTGTTTGTGACGCTATCAACGTTGCTATGCGTGAGATATTCAAGCAGCTTGCTTACGGCCGTAGCCAGACCGCTTTCTCAGAAAACGGACTTCCTATCGGTGCTTCTCTTGAAGACCTCGGTAAAGGACTTCGTTCTCAGGTTGGTACAATGTTCGGTACTAAGGCTAAGGGCGTTAGATATCTTGAAATGGCTGAGGGCTACGTTCTCAACATCGCTCTTGACGAGAACAATGAGGTTATCGGCTACAAGTTCGTAAACCTTGGTAAGATGATGGATGCCATCAAGGCAGGTCAGGATCCCAAGGAAGCTTACGAATCAAATATTAAGACCTACGGTAGATATGACGGCGCTGCCAAGTATATCGACCCAAGACACGAGTAAGAAAGGGGGAGCACTAATATGTCAAACGAAGTAAAATTTGAAGGTAAAGAAAGAAGAATTGCAGGCATTATTGCTTGTATGAACGAGTATGGCATCAAGGACCTTGAAGACGCACGTCAGATCTGCCTTGACAAAGGTGTTGACCCTGATGCAATAGTTAAGGGTATTCAGCCCATCGCTTTCGAGAACGCCGCTTGGGCTTACACTCTCGGATGCGCTATCGCAATCAAGAAGGGCGTAAAGACTGCTGCTGACGCCGCTGAGCTTATCGGTGTTGGTCTTCAGGCATTCTGTATCCCCGGTTCTGTTGCTGCTAACCGTAAGGTTGGTCTCGGCCACGGTAACCTCGGCGCTATGCTCCTTAGAGAAGAAACCAAGTGCTTCTGCTTCCTTGCAGGACACGAGTCCTTCGCTGCTGCAGAGGGCGCTATCGGTATCGCAAGAAACGCTAACAAGGTTAGAAAAGAGCCTCTTCGCGTAGTGCTTAACGGTCTTGGTAAGGATGCCGCTTATATCATCGCTCGTATCAATGGCTTCACCTACGTTGAAACCAATTACGACCCCTACACAGACGAGCTTTCTATCGTTCGTGAGGTTAAGTTCTCCGACGGTGACAAGTCTAAGGTTCGTTGCTACGGCGCAAACGACGTATCCGAAGGCGTTGCAATTATGAGAAAGGAAAACGTAGGCGTTTCCATCACAGGTAACTCTACTAACCCCACTCGTTTCCAGCACCCCGTTGCAGGAACCTACAAGAAGTGGGCTATCGAGAACGGCGTTAAATACTTCTCCGTTGCTTCAGGCGGCGGTACAGGCCGTACTCTTCACCCTGATAATATGGCTGCCGGTCCCGCTTCCTACGGTCTCACAGATACTATGGGAAGAATGCACGGCGACGCTCAGTTCGCAGGTTCATCCTCCGTTCCCGCACACGTTGAGATGATGGGTCTCATCGGCGCAGGTAACAACCCCATGGTTGGTATGACTGATGCATGTGCTGTTGCAGTTGAAGAGGCTATGAAATAAGTAACACTTGTGTTATAAAATTAAAATAAAAAGTCCCGCAGTTTGAACCGACCCCCAAAAGTTAGACCAAAAATCTAACGATTGGGAGGTCGGTTTTTTCATGGCAAAATATAGTTATGAATTTAAATTAAAAGCAGTTCAGGCATATCTGAACGGAGAAGGGAGTTATGACTATCTTGCTA
>JAZSLY010000164.1:0-21815 GCA_045535585.1 Eubacteriales bacterium | reverse complement strand
AAGGAAAAATGGAATATAAATCAAAAGTAGAAAGGGCATAGCCCTTTCTACCTATAAAGATGTGATTTATAGAAATTTTATGCTTTATAAAATTAAAACTAAAAATTCCATTTTCCCGTTGTCACCGCTTTTTATCAGCCCATAGGACGACGAGAAAACGAGGGAGATTGCGCGAACTGACCCCGAAGCTGTATATTATACTGCGAGAGGGGAAGTTCGCGCAAAGAAAAAACAAAAAAGTAAAAAAGAAAGGCTTGATTTTTCAAGCCTTTCTTCCTATAAATTGCGATATTTAAAAAAGCTTAATCTTTACAGAAAACTGTGTTTTTTCAAATACTATTTTTTGTTTTTTCGGTGTCACCGTTTTATCTAAGTCCGACTATTTTATTGTGATGCTTTCTATTACCACATCCACCAAAGGCTTGTCCCTCATATCCGTCTTAACTGCGGCAATCTTGTCCACCTCTTCGATGCCAGCCGTCACCTTACCAAAGGCGGCGTACTGTCCGTCAAGATAGGTGGCAGGAGCGTGCATAATGAAGAACTGGCTTCCTGCGGAGTTGGGGTCCATAGCACGAGCCATAGAAATTACGCCTCTGTCGTGTGAAATAGGGTTGTTAAAGCCGTTAGACGCAAACTCACCGTAAATGGTGTGACCGGGGCCGCCCATTCCGTTGCCGTTGGGGCAACCGCCCTGAATCATAAAGCCTGCGATAACACGGTGGAAAATAAGTCCGTTGTAAAAGCCCTTATTTACAAGGCTTACAAAGTTTTCTACCGTCTTGGGTGCGATATCGGGATAGAGCTCAAGCTCGATTTTGCCCGAATCCTTAATCTGTATTTCTACGTTAATAATCTTCTGTTCCATAATCAGCCCTGCCTTGCCTCCAAATACTCTACCAGATCACCTACGGTGATGATAGTGTGAATGTCCTGCTCTTCAATTTCTACGCCGAATCTTTCCTCGCAAAGAACTGCAAGGTCTGCAAGCTCAAGGGAATTGAGCTTCAGGTCGTTAATAAACTCTGCGTCGGGGGTGATGATTTCGCCCGGTACGTCAAGCTCTTCCTCAAGAGTGTTTTTGATTTCCTCAAACATAACGTCGTCTCCTTATACTCTTTTGATTTTTTTAGTTGTCGTTTTATCAAATTCCGTCTTCCTGATTTCTATGCCTCGTATTTGCTTGAAGATGGGAAGTGATTTATTTAATTCCTGAATTTCGCCCTTGATAGCGTCCTTGACGTCCTCGATGGCTTCTATGCCGTCTTCCTTCGCCTTGTCGAAATCGGGGAAAATCTGGGCGGTGATTACCGTTTCGCCCGAAGAATTGGGCTTACCAACCACCACGCACTCCGCAATATAGGGAAGCTTGTATAAATGCTCCTCCAGCTCCTCGGGGAATACGTTCTTGCCGTTGTCAAGAATGATAATATTCTTCTTTCTGCCCGTGATGTAGATAAAGCCGTCCTCGTCGATATAGCCTATGTCACCCGTGTAGAACCAGCCGTCCTCGTCGATAACGTTGGCGGTAAGCTCGGGCGCCTTGTAGTAGCCCTTCATAACGTTAGGACCGCGCACCACGATTTCGCCCTCCTCGTCGGTGTCGTTGAGCTTGTCAATTCTTACCTCAACGTCGTGAACGGGAAGTCCAACGGACGCATATTTTTTCCAATGGAATGGGCAAACAGACACGAGAGGTGAGCACTCGGTAATTCCGTAGCCCTGAACGAGATTTATGCCAAGCTCCTCAAAGCCCTTCACGTAGTCGGGAGAAAGCGCCGCGCCTCCGCATACGACTCTGGTAAGTCTGCCGCCGAGTGCCGCATTTACCTGAGAGAAGAAGGCAGAGCGCATATCTATCTTCACACGCCTGAGCGCATTGCTGATAGCAATACCGCGACGGAGCTTTTTGGTCTGGTTGTTCTTGGATGCCGTGTCCCATATCCTCTTATAAATGGTGGTTACGAAAAGAGGAACGAGGATGATAGCCGTGGGCTTGAATATCTGGAAATTCTTGAGAACGTATTTCATACCGTCGTTGATGCAGACGGTTGCGCCCACAAGGATAGGTGTCAGTATTCCGCAGGTCATCTCGTAGGTGTGATGAGGGGGGAGCACCGACATTACCACGTCGTCCTCTACGAAGCCGAGCATTCGGGCAGAGGATGAAATGGCGGATACGATATTCTTTTGTGAAAGTACGACGCCCTTTGATGTGCCTGTCGTGCCCGAGGTGAAGATGATAACTGCATCTGCCTCCACGTCGGTCTCGGCGTCAAGGAAGTCCGAAACCCCCTCCGAGAGAAGCGCCTCTCCCCTCTTTTCCAGCTCATTGGTGGAAAGGAAGGCTTCGCTTCTTTCTTCGCCCTCGTCAAATTCTCCCATTTTGATGAAATAAGAGATGTGGGAGTCCTCCGACAGCTTTTTGAAATATTGATGAAATCTGTCGGAATAAACCACAGCGCTGACCTCGGCGTGCTCTAAAAATGCGCCGATTTCGTTTTCGGTAAGCTCCTTGTCAAGAGGAACGATAACCGAGCCTCCGCTGACTGTGGCAAGATAGGTTGCGATCCACTCCTTTGAGGTCTCGCCTATTACTGCAATATTTTTGCCCTTCAGACCGAGGTCGTAAAAGGCGGTGCCAAGTCTATTTATATATTCGTTAAATTGTGAGTAGGTAACGTCTTTAATTTCCACTTCGCCGTTGACTTTTTCCTTGTACCTGAGATACGTCTTATTCGGCAAAAGCTCGGCGGCGGAATTTACGAGCTCCCTTAAAGTAGAAAAGGGGCGTCGCTCGAAATTTGGATATTCCTTTTTCATTATTTCTCCTTTCTGTCCTTTTCACAGTCATACTAATTATATTGGTTTTTACCTCTTTTGTCAAGGTTAGATAGAAATTTTGTTTTCTACTTTACAATAAATAAACAATGTGTTAATATATGATAGTGAAAGGAAGTAGCTTTATGAATGAGAAAAAATTGCATATAAACATAGTATTACACGAGCCCGAAATCCCGCAAAACACAGGAAATATCGCCAGAACCTGCGCCGTGGTGGGCGCAAGCCTGCACCTTATAGAGCCTCTCGGCTTCTCCATATCCAGTGCTCAATTAAAGCGTGCCGGACTTGACTACTGGGACAAATTAGACGTGCACACCTATTCCTCCATAGAGGATTTTTACGAAAAAACGAAGGCGTGCGACCCTGAATACTTTTACTTTTCCTCCAAGGTGTCAACCTCCTTTGCCGAAAAAGAATACCGTGGCAACGTTTACCTCATTTTCGGCAAGGAAACAAAGGGTCTGCCCTCGGATATCGTAGAAAAGAACCTGCACAGAAGCGTGAGAATTCCTATGATAAACGACGTCAGGTGTCTCAACCTTTCAAATTCTGTGGCGGTGGCGGTCTACGAAGCCCTTCGGCAGAACGGATATCCCGATATGATATGACCCTCGGTGCCCTCGGCGTAGAGCAGTATAGTGAGAACGAAGAGGGACACGTTGAAGCCCGAGGCTGATATGAGGAAAATGGACGCGCCCGACAGAAGAACGAGAGTCAAGTGAGATATACGCCGAGAGAGACGCTCGGCGGTGTAGAAATCAAGCTTCATTAAAAGAAGTGACAAAAGCGCCCGTCCGCCGTCAAGGGTATAGACGGGCAGAAGATTGAAGAGCGCATAGGAGAGATTTGACAAAAAGAGAAAGAAAAGGTCGTAGTCAAACCCTCTTCTTAAAAGAAGAAAGAAGAAGAGAGAGAGAATAAGGTTTACACCTGCTCCCGAGAGTGCAATTATAATCTCCTTCCCATAGCCCACAAGCTTATTTTCAAGATGCAGAGTACCCCCGAAAAGCCCGAGAGTGAGGGCTTTTATTTTTATTTTGAAAAGGCGGAGAGTCACAATATGCCCAAGCTCGTGAAAGAACGCCGAGGAGAGCATAAAGAGCACTATCTGCCACTCGTTAGTGAGAAAGAGAATAAAGAGAGTGAGAATAAAGGCGGGCTCAACGATTACCCTCACAAGAACACCCTCTCCGAGTCAAGATTAAAGACCTCCACAAGCCTCTCGCTTTTCATCATTCGTGACACAAGGCGCGCTTCGGCGTCCCCAAGAGTAAAGTTTTCACTTTTCATAAAAAGAAGCGCTATAACAAGGCAAATAAGCGCCACAATAAGCTTTTTCGACAAAAAAATCCCCTCGCATACTTTTTTAAAATTATATGCGAGGGGGATTCTTTTATGAAGAACAAATAATTATCTCTTCTTAGGTGAGAGCATATACCATACCGAGCCCGAAACGAAGAGTGACGAGTAGAGACCTGCCACAAGACCTACGATGATGGGCAGAGCAAATTCCTTGATGGAATGAACGCCGAGAAGGTAGATCATACCGATAGTCAGGAGAGTGGTAATGGTTGTGTTAATTGAACGGATAAGGGTCTGACGGACGCTGGTGTTGATGATAACGCCAAAGTCTGTCTTGCCCATTTTCTTCTTGTTCTCTCTTACTCGGTCAAAGAGAATAATGGTTGCGTTGATTGAGTAACCGAGAATTGTAAGAACTGCCGCAATGAGATTTGCGCTGACGAGAATATCGAATATCGCATAGGCGCCTATAACGATGATAATATCGTGAATGAGACATATAACCGTTGCGATAGCCGACCTGAACTCGAAGCGGAGAGTGATATAGAGAAGCATAAGAACTACGGCAATTACTGTTGCAATAACGGCAGAGCGTCTGATTTCATTGGAAATGGACGCGCCTATTCTTGACTCGGAAAGCACCTCAACGGGCACCTCACCGCCGTAAACGATTTCTTCCTCGGGAGTTTCTTCAGGTGTTTCTACGGGAGTCTCCTCAGTTGTTTCCTCGGTTACTTCCTCGGTTACTTCCTCGGTTGCTTCCTCGGTTACTTCCTCGGTTACTTCCTCGGTTGCTTCTTCGGTTGCTTCTTCGGTTGCTTGCTCGGTTGCTTCCTCGGTTGCTCCTTCGGTTGCAAACTGGGTTGTCTCCTCGGTTGCTTCCTCGGTTGCTTCCTCGGTTGCTTCTTCGGTTGCTTCCTCTGTCTCTTCGGTCAGAGGAGCGCCGTACTTGATATTGAGTGCCGTGTAAACCGCCTCAACCACCTCGGGTGCAGCGTCACGAGCCTTAATAACCACACAGTTTGAATCATCACCCGATTTCTGAATAGAGGTAACGGTGATGCCGTCGATGCTGTCCACAAGCTCTCGAATGGAGTCAAGCTCCTCTTTGTCAAGAGGTGTGTGGAGGTCGTACTGGAGAGAGATACCGCCTGCAAAGTCGGTGTCCATATCGAAGCCGTCAATGAAGATAAATGCAAGGCTGACGATAACTGCAAGAAGGGCGATGCCAAGCCAGAGCTTGCGGAGTCCTACTATTTCAATCTGGTCGCGTGTAATAATTTTCATAATAGTATTCCCCCTTCCTTATATTCCGTAGAGCTTGGGATTTTTAACGCCAAGCTTAGCTACGGTTATCATCAAAAGCTTTGTAACAACGAGAGCAGTAAACATTGAAACCACAACGCCTATGAACAGGGTTATTGCAAAGCCCTGAACAGTACCCGTACCGAAGTACCAGAGCACGAGAGATGCGATAATGGTGGTAATGTTACTGTCGAAGATAGACCAGAACGCCTTACCGAAGCCTGCCTTAACTGCAGACAGGGTGCCCTTGCCAAGTCTTAATTCTTCCTTTATTCTCTCGCCGATAATTACGTTGGCGTCAACCGCCATACCGATTGAAAGAACGATACCTGCGATACCGGGGAGTGACAGATTTACCTTTGCCACAACCAGCACGATGGCTTCGATTGCCATATAAGCGATAAGTGAGATTACCGAGAAAAGACCCGAAAGTCTATATACGATAAGCATAAAGAGCGCTACAAGTCCAATGCCGATAGCACCTGCAAGGAGTGCCGTGTCAAGCGCCTTTTCGCCAAGGGTAGGACCGATGTTGTCGGCGCGCATCTCCTTGAGAGAGAAGGGAAGCTGACCGGATGCGATAACGCTGGCGAGGTACTTTGCGCCGTCCTCGTCGAAGTTACCCGTGATTACTACGTCCTCGGTGGTAAGCTTTTCGTTAACGTAGGGGGTGGAGATTATCTCGTCGTCGAGAGCAATCATAATAAAGTTTGTGCCGTTCTTGATATTCTCTTCAGTAGACGCCTTTTCGGTAGCTGCCGCAAACTTTTCAACGGCGTCCTTCTTCAAGGTTACCTGAACGAAATATTCGGGAGCAAGAGACGCGTCGGACACCTGACCGTACTGTGGAGTGGCGGTCTTGATGTCGCTACCCGTCATAACCACGGTAAGAGCGGTTGCATTCTCATCTTCGCCCTCTGCCGCAGCATCGTCGAGCATAAGGAATGAAAGCTGACCGATGTTACCAAGAAGGTCACGGGCTTTATCAAGGTCCTTTTCCTCGGGAATTTCAATCTGAATTCTTCCGTCGTCCTTCAGCTTCGTAATAGTAGCCTCTGTGTAGCCTGCGCTTGAAAGACGGCGTGTGAGGATTGATACGACGGTATCAAGGTCTGCGTCGCTGACCTCTGCGCCCTCCTCTACGTCGGGCTGATACACAATAAGCGTTCCGCCTGCAAGGTCAAGTCCCTTTCTGATAGCGCCTTCTTCAAAGACACCGGGAAGGAATTTGCCCAAGCCAAAAAGTGCCACATATGCAAGAAGCGCTATAACGAGAAGCGCGCATATGAGTTTTGTCAAATTCTTTGCCATTTTCGTTTTCCTTTCACAAATTAAATGCTTTCACATTTATATAATACTTATAAAGTATACTACAATTATCAATAAAAGTCAACCTTTGATATTGCACAAATTTCGTTGACTAATCTCGGCGTTTGTGCTATAATGATTTCATCAAAGATGAAATCATTAACTAAGTTTGCCCTCTCGGGCAAGTGAAGTTATCTTCGATAGTGAAGTTTACGAAGGTAAGTGAAGTTCTGCCTTGTGGCAGAGTGCAAACTTAACTTCACTTTTGTTAAAACAAAAACTTCACTGCGCAAGCTACTTCACTTTGAACCTTAGTTCAAAACTTCACAGTACGCACAAGGAGAACAGTTTTATGAAAGACTCTGAGCTTCGCACAAGAGCAAAAGAGCTGGCACTAAAAATCATATCAGTTTGCGATGCTATTGATTCGAAGAAAGGCAAAGGAGTTTTGATAAATCAAATCATTCGAAGTTCAACGTCAATTGGTGCAAATATACACGAAGCTAATTACGCAGCAAGCAAGGCTGATTTTATAAATAAGTTTCATATTGCTTTGAAGGAATGTATAGAAACTGAGTATTGGATTGAAATGCTTGTTGGCTCAAGCTGCATAACAGAAGCAGTTTCCAAGGAACTATTGAATGAATGTGGCATTATCAGACGGATGCTTGTAAAGTCAGTAAACACTGCAAAAGAAAATCAAAGTAGCGGAAATTGAACGAAAATGAACTCTTGCTTGTTTTTGATAATTGCCTTGGTAATAATTAACTAAGTTTGCCCTCTCGGGCAAGTGAAGTTATCTTCGATAGTGAAGTTTACGAAGGTAAGTGAAGTTCTGCCTTGCGGCAGAGTGCAAACTTATAGATTGTACAACCTTCATGCAATAAACTCATCGAAAATTCAACTAAATTTGCATATCTTGACCTTGTTTATAAAGGAGATAAATATGGACAACACTTATTTCAAACCAAATCTGGATTATTCGATAGGCTATGCCGAGCATCTTGTAACGAAGAAGCCCGAGGGCAAGACAATTCTTGCAAGAGTTGGCATTATTGCGCTGTGCCTTCTGCTTTTAGGAGTGGTGGGCTTTCTCACCTTCGGTCCTATCAAGCTTCCCCACATCACCGTTGTGGCAGTAGTTCTTATCGCCTATATCGGCATTCTTCTATGGGGCTTTACCAAGGTGGAGTTCGAGTACCTCGTTGTGTCCAACACCATGTCGGTAGACAAGATAATTGCAGGCAAGAAAAGGCGTCAGGTCCTTGAATTCAAGGTTTCCACCGCCGAGGGCTTTATGCCCTTAAAGGACGCTTCCCTTCGTGACGAGAAGGTAATAAGCGTGGCAGGCTCAAAATACGACGAGGACGTCTGGGTGGCAATTTTCAGGGACGAGAGCGGAGAGAAGTGCGCCCTTATCTTCAACGGCACCGAAAAAATATTGCAGATGCTTCGCTACTACAACAAGAGCATTAAATTAAAGTAATAACCCCACACCCCTCAGAATAGAATTTCTCAAAGGGGTGTTAGTTTATGAAAAAGCTTGTTTTCGTATTGCTCTGCCTATTCCTCGTTTCCTGCTCGGATGAGAGCTTTGAGGACTATTTTCAAAGGGAAAGACGGCTGTCGGTGACCTTTTCAGACGCACTTGGTGAAATTGACGGAGTGCTGTGGGTGGGGGAGAGCATTTTCTTCTATCCCGACGGTATGGAGGGCGTGGAGCTTAAAATACTCAAGGACTCGGTGGTGGCGAAATTTGGGGATATAACCCTTGACCCCACAAGCCTTTCACGGCTGGGCGTTCTTTCGGGAATAAGGAACGGAAAAGCAGAAGGGAAAAAGCACCCGACGCGCATTTCGGGCGACGGGTATGAAATTATTATAAAAGAGGAATTATCGTTAAATGAAAAATCTTAGGTGCTACGCCAGAATATCAATAGAAAATCTTTTATATAATTACGACTGTATCAAGGCGTGCGTAGGCGACGGGTGTGGAATAATCCCCATTATAAAGGCAAACGCCTATTCTCACGGCTCGGTGGAGATAGCACAGGCGCTTCAGGGGTGCGCTCTTGCCTTTGCGGTTGCCGAGATAAACGAAGCCCTTCTTTTAAGGGAAAGCGGAATTGACACGCCCTTGCTGATTTTAGGCTACACCGACCCCTCCTTTGCAGAGCTTCTGCAGGAAAATCACATCATTCAAGCCGTAACAGACCTTGAATACGCCCGTCTTTTGTCGGAGCATCTAAAGCGTGGTGAGCTTTCCGTTCACATAAAGCTTGACACGGGTATGCATCGCTTTGGCTTTGACGCAAGAAAAGAAGAAACCATAGAGGAAATAGAGGCGGTAAACGCCCTGCCGCACATAAAGATTGCAGGCACCTTCAGCCACTTTGCAGAAAGTGACGACCTTGATTCCGACTTTACGGCGACACAGCTTGCTCTCTTTGAAGAGATGCTCCAAAAAATGAGGAATAGAGGAATTGACACGGGAGTTACCCATATTGCCAACTCTGCCGCCACCCTCTGTCACCCCGAAGCCCATCTGTCAGCGGTAAGACCGGGCATTATACTCTACGGCGCCTATCCCTCGGAAAAGATAAAGGAAAGCTATCTTTCCTCACATCCCCCTCTCCGTGAGGTTATGACTATGTGTGCACGAGTGGGGCAGGTACATAGGGTTGAAGCGGGAGACGCCATAGGATACTCAAGGACCTACACCTTCTCCTCCCCTGCCACTATTGCCACCGTCACCGCAGGCTATGCCGACGGCATACCGAGGGGGCTCTCAAACTGCGGACGGGTGAAGATAAACGGGGAAATTTTCAATATCGTGGGCAACGTCTGTATGGATCTGTTGATGGTGGATATCACGGGCGCCAAAAATCCCATAAAAGCAGGAGACGAGGTAGTTTTCTGGGGTGAGGACGGAATTAATATTGACGAATATGCAAGGCTGTCGGGGGACATAAACTACGTTATTTATACGGGAATATCGCCGAGAGTTACGAAAATATACGAATAAACAAAAGGGGCTGTTTAAAAACTCAATTAGAGTTTTTAAACAGCCCCTGACTCATAGGAGATAGGAAAAAATGCCGTGAATGGACAAACTGAAGCTCGTCGCCGTACAATTGTACGGCAGTAGCGAAGTTTGTTCAGAGTCAAAAACAATATATTTCTTTTATAAAAAACTCATTTTTGAGTTTTTTACCTTGAAATCAACTATGCAAAAGTCTTTAGAATAGCCTTAAATAGATTTCATTTTTGTTTTTGACGCTCACGACGTTTTTAACATCTCCCTTTGTTTATTTTATAATTGCTTTCCGTGTCTTTTCTACCGCTGACTTTGTTATGATAAGTTCCTTCGCTTCCTTATTTGAGGGGAGAGAATACATATATTCAAGCATAAGATTTTCCATAATGTATCTCAGTCCTCTTGCGCCCGTATTGTTTTCCAGCGCCTTCTTCGCTATGGCTTCAAGGGCGTCCTTTTTGAAGGTGAGCTTCACGTCGTCCATTTCAAAAAGCTTCTGATATTGCTTTACGAGACTGTTTTTCGGCTCGGTGAGAATTCTAAGAAACGCTTCCTCGTCCAAGGGGTCGAGGGTAACGAGCATAGGTATTCTTCCCACGATTTCAGGAATGAGACCGAATTTCACAAGGTCGTGAGATTGCAAATTTTTGAGAATATTGGATTTTTTCTTCTCCGCCTTGGTCTGCACCGTAGCGCCGTAGCCTATTATCTGCTTGCCCGAACGGGACTCGATAATGTCCTCAATTCCGTCGAAAGCGCCTCCGCAGATAAAGAGAATATTGGAGGTGTCAATCTGTATAAATTCCTGACCCGGATGCTTTCTTCCGCCCTGAGGTGGCACGTTGGAGATAGTTCCCTCCAAAATTTTCAAAAGCGCCTGCTGAACGCCCTCGCCCGAAACGTCTCGGGTAATAGAGCGGTTTTCGCTTCTTCGTGAAATCTTGTCAATTTCGTCGATATAAATAATTCCGCACTCTGCCTTTTCAATATCGAAATCAGCCGCCTGAATGAGACGAAGGAGAATATTCTCCACGTCCTCGCCCACGTAGCCTGCTTCGGTAAGGGTGGTGGCGTCGGCTATTGCAAAGGGCACCTGCAGAGTCTTTGCAAGGGTCTGGGCAAGGTAGGTCTTACCAACGCCCGTAGGCCCGAGAAGAAGAACGTTGCTCTTCTGTATCTCTACGTCGTCCTTCACGTCACGACGCAAAATTCTCTTGTAGTGGTTATAAACCGCCACGCTCAAGGTCTTTTTTGCCTCGTCCTGACCTATTACGTACTCGTCAAGGCTCTTTTTAATTTCCTCGGGTGTGGGCAGGTTTTGAAGGGCGGGCAGGATACCCGTGTCATTACCCTTCTTTTCCGCCTCCTCTGCCTCCTCGAAAATCATAGAGCAAAAGCCCGTACAGTTACGGCATATCTTTATGCCGTCGGGTCCCTGAACGAGAAGACCTACAACGCTTTCGGGGTTGTGGCAAAAGGAGCATATATTTTCTTTTGGTGGTGTCTTATCTGACATATCAAAAACCTCTTCGTTTTGTTAAAACAACCGCCCTCTCAGGCGGTTGCTCTTTTTACTTTTTTGTCAGGAGATAGGAAAAAATGGTTAGAATGGACAAACTGACCCCGAAGCTGTATATTATACTGCGACGAGCGGGGGATTTTTGTCGCGTAGCAATTAGCGAAGCGTACAAAAATTCAAGCCGTGCAGGAAGCGTAGCCAAGCAATTAGCAAGGCTTAAGCTTATCGCAGAGGGGAAGTTTGTTCATAGTCAAAAACAAATATATCCTTTGAGAAAACTCATTTATGAGTTTTTTCCTTAAAAGACTGTTTCGTTAATCTTTTACGATTGCTTAAAACAACTTATATTTTGTTTTTGACGATCTAGACATTTTTAACATCTCCCGTTGCTTATAATCGTTTGTCTATTACCTTATCTATAAGACCGTACTCTACTGCCTCGGCGCTTGTCATAAAGTTGTCGCGCTCGGTGTCACGCTCGATGACGGATATATCCTTGCCTGTAACCTTGGCGAGAATAGAATTCATATTGTTTCTTATTCTTAAAATATGGTCTGCGTGAATTTTGATATCGCTTGCCTGACCCTGCATACCTCCGAGTGGCTGGTGAATCATAATTCCACTGTAAGGCAGAGCAAGACGCTTGCCGGGAGTACCTGCTGCCAGAAGGAATGCGCCCATACTTGCCGCCATACCGATACAGATGGTTGACACGTCGCACTTGATAAAGTTCATCGTGTCGTAGATTGCCATTCCTGCGCTTATTGAGCCACCCGGTGAGTTGATATAAAGGCTTATATCCTTATCGGGATCCTGAGCTTCAAGGTAGAGAAGCTGTGCTACGACGAGAGTTGCCGTGGCATCGTTCACCTCGTCAGCGAGAAAGATAATTCTGTCGCTGAGGAGCCTTGAATAGATATCGTAGGAACGCTCTCCTCTGTTGGTTTGTTCTAACACCATTGGTACAAGTGGCATAAATTTCCTCCTTATGAGCTAAATTATTCAGCCTTTTCGGTCTTCTTTGCAGTAGTCTTCTTTGCAGGAGCCTTCTTTTCGCCCTCTGCGTCAGCCTTCTTTGTTGTGGTCTTCTTCGCAGGAGCCTTCTTTTCGCCCTCTGCGTCAGCCTTCTTTGCTGTGGTCTTCTTTGCAGGAGCCTTCTTTTCGCCCTCTGCGTCAGCCTTCTTTGCAGTGCTCTTCTTCGCGGGAGCCTTCTTTTCAGGAAGCTTGTCAACAATCTTTGCGCTTTCCTTAACGATTGCAATAGCCTTGTTAACCGCTACGTCACGGGAGAGCATCTCGGCAGAAATTGCAGTCTTAACCTTGTCTACCTCAATCTTGTAGGCATCTGCAAGCTTCTGGTACTCTGCGTTGATTTCTTCCTCGGTTGCTTCAATCTTTTCAAGCTCTACTATCTTTTCAAGAGCAAGCTGGAGCTTAACCTGACTTTCAGCCTGAGGTCTGAACTGCTCCTTGAAGCTATCCACGGTCATACCCGTATACTTCATATACATATCCATAGAAATGCCCTGAGACTGCATTTTGTATGAATAATCCTCAATCATATGCTCTACTTCGTTTTCAAACATACATTCGGGGATATCCGCCTCAACTGCATCAACGAGAGCGAGCTTGAGCTGAGTCACGAAATCGTTTTCTGCCATATCGGCGTATCTCTTCTCTATATTTGCCTTAACGTCAGCCTTATATTCATCAAGAGTATCAAATTCTGATACGTCCTTTGCAAATTCGTCGTCAAGTGCGGGAAGCTCCTTCTCCTCAAGCTTGTGAAGCTTAACTGCGAATACGGCATCCTTTCCTTTAAGCTCTTCTGCGTGGTAGTCCTCGGGGAACTTAACCGAAACGTCAAACTCGTCGCCTGCCTTGTGGCCGATAACCTGATCCTCAAAGCCGGGGATAAACGAGCCTGAACCAAGCTCAAGCTTGTGTCCCTCGTCCTTACCGCCGTCGAATGCAACACCGTCAACTGTGCCGAGGTAGTCGATAGTAGCGAAGTCGCCGCTCTTTGCCTCACGGTCAACCTCGATCATACGGCTTGCTCTCTCGCGAGCGTGCTGAATTTCGTGGTCAACGTCCTCGTCGGTAACCTGCTGTACGTTCTTGGTAGCCTCGATGCCCTTGTAATTCTTAAGCGTAACCTCAGGCTTTACAAAATAAACTGCGCTAACCTCAACGCCCTCGTCCGTAATCTCGCCAACCTCAAGCTCGGGACGGCTGACTACGTCAAGCTTCGCCTCTGTAACTGCCTTTTCAAGCTCTGTGGGAAGAACGTCGTTGAGAGCATCCTCGTAAAATACGCCCTTACCGTACATCTTTTCGATAATTCCGCGGGGAGCCTTACCCTTTCTGAAGCCGGGAACCTGAATTTTTGAAGCATTCTTCTTAAACGCGCGGTCTACTGCCTCATCAAAGGTTGCCTTCTCAATAACAAGGTCAAGCTTTACCTTATTCTTTTCGGTAGTTGTAACATTTTTTACGATCATTTTTTCCTCCTGTTATATGTAAAAGCCTTTTGTTTACATATATTTATACATTATTATTCATACTATATTTTATACAAAATATCGGATTTGTCAAGTGTATGGGGCAAAAAAATTTAATTTAGTTTAATTTAATTCACTCTCACGGGAGTAAACCGTCGAAAATCCGCAGAAACGAGGGTCAGGTCTATTCCGCCTGCCCGATTTATTATCTGATTTTCTCTGGGGGAGTGGAGATGTCCGTAGTAGACGCGGGAAATCCCGTACCTCACAAGCACCTCTAAAATGGGAGAGGTCGCTTCCCCTGGAGAGAGCACGGGGAAATGGGAAAAGACCACTATCTCACGCCCACTCTCGCCCTTCAGCTTTTGCGCTTCCTTTATGGAAAGCTCGAAGCGCAGGGCTTCTCGGGCGATAATCTTCTTGTCGTCCGCACCCACAACGCTGGTTTCGGTTGCCCAGCCCCGTGAGCCGCAGATTATAAGGTTTTCCGCCTCCACGGCGCTGTTATATAAAAAGGTTATGGTGTCAAGGGCGTTATTTTTTTTGAACTCCTCAAGCTTCGCCATGGACTGCCACCAGTAATCGTGGTTGCCCTTCATTATTATTTTCTTTCCGTTCAGGGCGTTTATGAAGGCAAAGTCCTCCACGGCTTCGTCAAGGGTCATTGCCCAGGAAATGTCGCCCGGTACTACCACCGTGTCCTCGGGGTCCACCATATAGTTCCAGTATTCCTCTATCTTCTCGGCGTGGTTTTCCCACAGAGAGCCGAAAACGTCCATAGGCTTATTGGTGGAAAAAGAGAGGTGCAGGTCGGCAAGAGTAAATACTGCCACGTCAGGACTCCTTTCATAAAATTTTTCCTGAATTAAATCCTTTCACACGGGCAAAATAAGAGAGAAGACGTACGAAAGGAGGTGCAATTATGAGCGAAAATAAAAGCCAGAACGCAAAGAAGCACAACGAGGGCATTTCTTGTATGGTAAAGAACTGCGCCTATCACGACGGTGAGTGCTACTGCATGACACGTGAGATCAGCGTTGGTCCCTCTCACGCAAGCACCAGCGCCGATACCATCTGCGCTACCTTCAAGCCCCGTGACTAAAAGGAAAGTACCTCGTCGGGCATTTTTGTTTTTTCGATAGATTTGTCAAACCTTATCCGCTTCTCGTGTAATTTTACAAGGGGAAGCGGAATTTCCTTTTTAGTAAGTGCAAAGAGCTTCTCGGGTGCAAAAATTGCAGGCACGTCGCACTCCTTGCCAAGCGCTTCAAGGACGGAAATCGCAAACTTATAGGGGCTTGCGGTGGACACTACCACAACCTTTTCCCCGTTGCCGTCATTTACGTAATCAAGGGCGCACTTCATTGCAACTGCGGTGTGGGTGTCAAGAAGATAGTCGTACCTTTCAAAAATCTCACGGATAGTCGCCGCCGTCTCCTCCTCGGTGGTAAAGCCTGCGGAGAAGCCACGCTTCACCCTTGCCTTTTCCTCCTCGGTAAGAGTGTATACTCCACTCTCCGACAGAGCCTTCATATACGCCTTCGTACCGCTCTCTCCTGCAATAAGGTCAAGAAGTCTTTCTACGTTTGAGGAAACGAGAATATCCATAGAGGGACTCATTGTGAGATAGAACTCACGGCGGCGGTCGTACACGCCACCCTCGATAAAGTCGGTGAGAACGGAATTCTTATTGGAGGCACAGATAAGCTTCTTTATGGGCAGACCCATCTCTCTTGCCATATGCGCCGCAAAGATGTTGCCGAAGTTACCCGTGGGCACGCAGAAGGAAAGCTCCTCGCCAAGCGCTATCTTGCCCTTCTTCACCATATCCGCATAGGCGGAAAAATAGTAGGCTATCTGTGGAACAAGTCTGCCCCAGTTGATAGAGTTGGCGCTGGAGAGAATAGTGTTCTTTTTAAGGAGAGCCTCCTTAATTTCACGAGATGCAAAAATCTCCTTTACGCCCGTCTGCGCATCGTCAAAGTTACCCTTTATGGCAATTACGTTTACGTTGTCACCCTCCTGAGACGCCATCTGTAAACGCTGCATAGCGCTGACGCCGTTTTCGGGGTAGAATACCATAATTCTTATCTTGTCTACGTCACGGTAGCCCTCAAGCGCCGCCTTGCCCGTGTCGCCCGAGGTTGCCACGAGAATGAGGGCGTCGTTCTTTTCGCCCGTCATTTTCAGGGCTTCGGAAAGAAGCATAGGCATTATCTGGAGCGCCATATCCTTAAAGGCAGAGGTAGGACCGTGCCAAAGCTCCAAAACGTCGATCTGGTCGTTGATTTCGGCAACGGGCGCCGCACCGCCGATAAAGCGGGTGGAGGAATACGCCTTACGGCATATCTCACGAAGCCTTGCTGGGTCGTAGTCGGTAAGGTAGAGAGAGAGCACCTTGAAGGCACGCTCGTCGTAGTCGTTCTCCACAAGAGAGCCGATGAAATCAAGGTCGATCTTGGGGATAGAAACGGGCATATAAAGACCCGAATCCTCGGCAAGTCCCTTCTTTATCGCCTCGGCAGAGGTGAGATAGTTTTCGCTTCCTCTTGTGCTCTTATACATTAAATTCGTCATTTCCTTTTATATCCTTTCTCTACGTAAAATGCATTTTCTATATGATTTATTTCGGGGGTCTCACGGTTGAGGAACACCTCTATCACGTCAAAGCGATAGCCCTCCATCACCATTGTGTTACGCCTCTTTCTGTATATAACGTACTCACGGGCGGCGGCGATGATATTTTCACGCTTTTCGGCGTCCACGGCTTCGGCAGGTCTTTTAAAGCTTTCCGCCTTGTCGCTTGCCGTGGTCTTGACCTCCACGAAAACCACGTCACCGCCGTTCAGCGCCACCATGTCAAGCTCGTTTTTACCGCTGACCCAGTTTCTTTCAATTATTCGATAGCCCTTATTTTTCAGGTACTCCTCGGCTATCTCCTCGCCTCTGTCACCCAATTTTCTCTTTTCCGTGCGTCTGTCGGGTGAGGGGAAAAGCCGTCTAAATAGCTTCATCGGGTAAAACCTTTCTTAGAAAGCTCCGTCTGTGCTCGGGACATACCCCGTACCTTTGCAAAAGCTCACGGTGGAGCTTCGTCGGGTAGCCCTTGTGGGTGGCAAACTCGTATTCGGGGTACTTCTCGTGCATTTCAAGGCAATATCTGTCCCTCGTCACCTTGGCAAGAATTGATGCCGCCGAGATCGAGGGCACGAGTGCGTCCCCCTTAACCACCGTATGTACGGGAATATCAAAGCCTCTCGCTCTGTTTCCGTCGATGAGAAGAAGCTCGGGCTTTACTTTCAAGGCGTCCACGGCACGCCTCATTGCCAGCATCGTTGCGCCGAGAATATTGTACCTGTCAATTTCCTCGGGCGACGCCTCGGCAATAGCGTAGTCTACGGCACGTTCACGGATAGCGTCAAATAGCGCCTCTCGCTTCTTTTCGCTAATCTTCTTCGAGTCGTTGAGACCCTCCAGCTCCAGACCGTAGGGCAGTATCACGGCAGACGCTACCACGGGTCCTGCAAGAGGTCCACGCCCTGCCTCGTCAATTCCTGCCACCGTCAAGGTGCCGTCCTTTACTATTGTGTCAAAATAGCTCCAATCCATAATCTACTCCAGCGTGATACGCCCAATGACACCCCGACGGAACTCGTCAAGTATCATCGTTGCGCATCTGTCAAAATTAACCTCTCCGCCCTTGGAGAGAAGAGAGCGCCTTTTGCCGATAAGCTCAAAGAGGTCATAGCCGTCCAAATCCTCTATCTCGCTCTCGTCAAGAGAATATCTTTCGCACAAAAGGGCAGGGTATTTCTTTTTCAGCCTTTCGCAAAGCACCATTGCTATCTCGTCCTTTTGCAGCACCGTGTCCTTTATAGCGCCCGTTATGGCAAGGTTTTCTCCCACAACTCTGTCGTCGAACTTGGGCCAGAGCACACCCGGCATATCAAGGAGGTCAAGACCTATTTCGGTCTTTACCCACTGTTTACCCCTCGTGACACCGGGTCGGTTTTCCACGTTTGCGCTCTTTTTGCCTGCAAGTCGGTTGATGAGGGAGGATTTTCCAACGTTTGGGATACCCAGCACCATTGCCTTTACCGTTCTGCCCACCATACCCTTACTGTTGTAGCGCTCGATTTTTTCGGCAAGCACACGCTTCACCTCACGCTCAAGGTCGGCAAGTCCCTGAGAGGAAATGCAGTCGGTAACGATGAGCACACGCCCTCGCTCCTCATATTTCTTTTTCCAAAGGCTCGATGCGTTGGGGTCAGCAAGTCCTGCCTTATTTAATAGTGTTATTATGGGCTTCGTGCCCACAAGCCCCTCAAGGTCGGGGTTTTTACTGCTCTTCGGAATTCTGGCGTCAAGAAGCTCTATTACCACGTCCACGCTTGACAAGGACTCTGTGATAAGCCTCTTCGTTTTCGCCATATGCCCGGGGAACCATTGTATTATTTCTGTTGGCATTTTTGCGTCCTTTTATTTATAAATTGTAGGCTTCGGTATAATGCGGAGGAATACCCGTCCCAAAATATACCTTTCCTCTATTGCGCCTATCATTCGGCTGTCCTGAGAGCCGTTACGGTTGTCTCCCATTACGAATACGCACCCCTCGGGCACGGTGTAGGGATAGTCCATATAGCCAAGCCTCATGGGGCTCATATCGGCACGGTAAACGTAGGGCTCGTCAAGAGCCTCACCGTCCACGTAGACACGCCAGTTCACAGGGTCGATATTCACCGTCTGTCCCTCGGTTGCGATAACACGCTTTATATAGGTAGAGTTGGCACTCACTCCAAGACCCTCAAGGTTATGGGACACGTCCACCACTACCACGTCGCCCGTCTTTGGCGTGTAGCCAAGGTCGCTGACGAAGAGCCTATCCTTGTCCTGAAAGGTCTGGAGCATACTGGTGCCCGACACGGTGACGAATTTTACCACGAAGGTAAAGGTGAGAATTATTACCGCAAGAGCAAATAAAAAGGTCTCTATCCACTCGTAAAGCTCCTTTAATACGGCAACGCTTTTTTTGTTTTCCATTTTTTATTCCTTACCTTCCAGCCTCAATTCATCCGACGATGCAAGCAGAATTATGTCGCCGTCGGTCTTGGAGCGCAGGGAAAGGGACGCGCCGCAAACGTCGCAGGAAAGCTCTATCGAGTCGTACTTGACGTCTATGAAATAGTCCCTCGGCACGTTGCAGTTACACTTTATCTTTCCGTTTTCGCTCATTTCCTTTATAATATAGAGCATCTGGCTTGTAACGAGGGCATCGGCGTACTCGTAGCTGTCGTACTTGTCGTTTCGATGGTTGTGCTCGTGGTGGCACTCGCACTCCTCGTCGTCGCACTCGTCCTCCTCGTAATTCTTGAAGAGGTCAAAGTCGCTCTCCTCAAAGTCTGCATCCTCAAGGTCGCGCTCGTCAAGAATGTTCATCAGCCTTTCAAGCTCTGCGGTGTTGTTGTTTACCGCCTTTATTACCTCTGCCTTGTCGCCTATAAAGCAGGTGTCAAGACCCGACGCCGAGCATTGAAGAATGAAGATGTTCGCCGTCCTGAAGGTAGAGCCTGCAACCTGATAGGGATGATTGGTAGGGCAGGCAACGCAGGGCACGCTGAGGGAAACGGTGTCCCTCGACTTGATGTAGGAAACACTCATTACCGACTCTCCGCAGCTGCATCGAAGGTTGGTCTCTCCGCCCGACAGGGCAAATATACTTATCTCGCCTATCATCGCTACTCCGCAGGAGGGACAGCGGTAGGCTATCGTTATTCTGTCTTTCATATTGGTTTTTCCTTTCTTACCTTCCTTCTACCACAAACCTTTCGTGGTAAAAGAGATACTGCTGGGCAACTCCGCCATAGACTCCAAGGTCGGTGGGTGCGCCGAAATATTTATCGAAAATTTTCTTCATCCATACGTCCACGGGCACCGTGTCAAGCCGTCCGAGACCAAAGAGCATAACGCAGGCGGAAACCTTATTTCCAACGCCCTTCACGCTCTGCAATTTTTCGTCAAGGAGAGGGGTTGGAAGAAGGGAAAGCTCCTTTTCACAAAGCTCGCCCGACGCCACCTTCTCTGCGGCGTCCAGTATGTATTTTGTCCTGAAACCAAGCCTGCATTCGTCAAGCCCCGTCTCGCCTGCAAAGAGAAGAGCGTCAGGTGTGGGAAAGGCAAAGCACTCTCTGCCCTCCGCTTCAAAGCGCTCGCCGAAGCGCTCGGAAATAGTGCGGATATTCTTCTTTATTCTCGGGATATTGTTGTTTTGAGAAATGATAAACGAAATGAGGGTCTCGAAAAAATCCTGCTTCAATATGCGGATTCCCCGTCCGTTTGCAAGACACGCCTCCACGTCCAGCACCTCGGAGCGCTTCAGCGCCGAGACGAAATCGTCGCACATCTCCTCGTAGGAGTGGTCGGGGTCGAAAAAGAAGTCTCGGTCGGTGTCTCCGCTTATATAATATTCTATTTCACCCCTCACCTCTGAGGCAGGCACCCGTATCAGCGAATGACCCACGATGCCCTCAACGAAATCTCCCTTTTCCTCGAAGCGAAAGCATTGACCGCAATCGAAGGTTTTCAGGGGAGAGAAGGTGTCCCTTTCGGGAATAGCAAACTTCCTTGTATACATTTTATTCCTTAATTTTAAAATTTAGTTGATTATACCTTAATTTTATGTTAAAATAGTTAAAACAATTGGGAAAGGATCAAAAAATGGAGAAAATTTATACCATACCCGTCAACGACGCCTTCAACACCCACGAGGGCTGTCCCTTCTGTCAGATGTATAAAACCCTTGAAGAAAACGAGCTTGATATAATACTGGGCGCATCTATGATGGAGCCCTCTATAAGAATAGAAACCAACAAGAAGGGCTTCTGCCGTGAGCACTATGAAAAGATGTTCACTATGAAAAACCGCCTCAGCCTTGCTCTTATGCTGGAAAGCCACCTTGACTCCCTTATTGAAGGAGTGAGCCACGGCTCTCTTTTGAAGGACAAATTAACCACGGCAAACGAATATCTCACCGCCCACGCATCTACCTGCTACGTATGCGACAGAATAGAAAATAATTTTTCCAGAATGATAAACTGTGCCGTAGAGCTTTGGGAAGCAGACGAGGATTTCAGGCGTAAGTTTGACGAGACGCCCTATTTCTGCATCCACCACTATGCAAGAATGATAGATGCCGCCTCCACCCATATTTCCAAAAAGAGACGGGGGGATTTCTACGCCGCCGCTTCAAAAATAGAAAACGAATACCTGAAAACCTTGAAGGAGGACGTGTCCTGGTTCTGCAAGAAGTTCGATTACCGCTACGATGCAGAGCCCTGGGGCAACGCAAAGGACGCCGTGGAGCGCGCTATAAAGAGTCTATATCACAAATCCTGAGAGAAAACGTCGTAGCACAGCTTCATCAGGCTGTCGCCCACGTAGATATTTTCCACGCTGACCTTTTTATCTATCTTCAATTCGGTGTTAGCAAAGTTCCAGAAGCCCTTTACTCCCGCCTCGGCAAGAGAATTGGCAACGGGCGACGCCTCGCTTTTCGGGAGGGTGAGTATGGCAATGTCCACCTCGTTCTCCTTGCAATAGCGATACGCCGAAGAAACGTTCATTACCGTCAGCCCTGCAACCTCCGTTCCGATAACGTCGGGGCTGATATCAAAAAGAGCCACCAGGTCAACGCCCGAGCGGGTGAGAGTGTTATGTCCCGCAAGCGCCTGACCCAGATGTCCCACGCCTATGATAACAGCGCTATATCTCTTGGTTATACCGAGTATTTCCGCAAGGCTTGTTTTCAGGCTCTCTACGTTATAGCCGTAGCCCTGCTGTCCAAATCCGCCGAAGCAGTTCAGGTCCTGCCTTATCTGCGAGGCGGTTACGTTTATCAAAGCAGACAGCTCCTTTGATGAGATTTTTTCAATTCCCGCCCTCGAAAGCTCTTCAAGATACCGATAATATTTCGGCAATCTTCTCAGCACGGGGGTGGATATTT
>JAZSLY010000180.1:0-10005 GCA_045535585.1 Eubacteriales bacterium | reverse complement strand
TAAGTCCCAGATGATGCTCCATTGCAACCTCTGCCGCATACTCTATCTGTTCAAGGTCCATTCCGAAAAGCTCACCGAGAGCTGCTGCCGCCATTGAGCAAAGTCGGAGGCCAAGCGGTCTTAGGAAGACAATTAGGGGCTACAACTCCTTGGCCCACAGAACGACATGGCTACGATCCGACTTTAAGTCCCAGATGATGCTCCATTGCAACCTCTGCCGCATACTCTATCTGTTCAAGGTCCATTCCGAAAAGCTCACCGAGAGCTGCTGCCGCCATTGAGCAGGCAGAGCCTATTTCCGCCTGACATCCGCACTCCGCTCCCGAAATGGAGGCGTTGGTTTTTATAAGGTTACCGATAATTCCCGCGGCTGCAAGGGCACGGCATATCTCCTCGTCGGTGTACCCTCTCTTAACCTGCTGATATTTCAGCACCGCAGGCAAAACGCCCGATGCGCCACAGGTGGGAGCGGTTACGACAACTCCGCCCGATGCGTTCTCCTCGGTTACGGCGTAGGCAAAGGAGCATACCAGTCTGTTTTCACGGGTCTCGGAGCTCTCGTCTATGTGACCTCTTTTATAAAGAGTCTTTGCCTTTCTGTGTACCTCAAGTCCGCCGGGCAGAACTCCCTCGGTGGAAAGACCGCGGTCGATGCTTTCCTTCATTTTTTTCCACACGTCGCCGAGGAATGACCATATTTTCTCTCCCTCAACCATTTCCACGTACTCAGGGAGAGTCATATCGTTTTCCCTTAAATACTGTGAAATTTCGCCGAAGGAGGAATGGGGATAAACGGAAGCGTCGCTATATTCCTCCCTGCCCTCTATTTCGATAGCACCGCCGCCTATGCTGAATACGCGCCATCTGTCATATTCCTCCCCGTTCTTCAGCGCAATAAGGTCGAAGGTGTTGGGGTGAGGGGTGTCGAGTGTCATATAGTCAAGCACGATTTCTGCCTTCTTTGGTGCAAAGGACGAAATAAGCGCACTTTCGGTGCCGTGGCCGTAGCCCGTCTTTGCAAGTGAGCCGTAAAGCACAGCCTTGAAGGCTTCTGCCTCACGGTGCTCCTTCATAAAAAGGAGTGCCGCACGGGAAGGAGCTATGGTATGCGAGCTTGATGGACCGGGTCCTATGCGGAAAAGCTCACGAAGGCTTGCCATTCCTCCCTCTGCCTTTTTTTCGTCTAATATAAAACGGGTCCTCGTGCCCATTAATTCATCAAGCGGTGTCTTGAATATTCTGCATAGCGCGTAGCAGGCGTCAAGGCTGGGTCTTGCAAGTCCGCATTCCCATTTGGATACGGCTCTGTCGCTGACTCCTATAAGTCTGCCCAGTTCCTTCTGCGTAAGCTTTGCTTCTTTTCTTAATTTAACAAGTCTAACTGAAAAACTTTCCATTTTCATCCTCCCAAAAAATCAACCGTAGGTTGATTATACTATATTCCACATTAAAAATCAAGTCCTTTTTCGTATTTCTCTTGCTTTTTTTCGGGATATAGGATAAAATAAAAGCAGAAAAAATATCAGGAGTATTATTATGAAAAATATTTTGAAGCTTATTTTGGTTGCCACTTCCCTTTTGCTCGTTCTCGTTTCCTGCAAGGAAGAGACCGTCAATACCGAGGAAGCGGATATAGCGGGAATACGGGAGAGGCTTGAGGAGCTTGACGCCACGGAAAATACAATAGCTTATTCAAAGGACGGAGAAAACATCCTCGACGCCGACTATATGGAGTACTATTTTGGCGACCCCGCCCTTCTTGACGGCATTGAGGACTACGTTTACTACACCTCTGCCACCACCAGCGTCAACGAAATAGGCGTATTCAAATTCAGCGACGAGGGCGTTAAGGAAGAGCTTTTGAAGGCGTTTGCAAACCGCATTGAAACCCTTGCGTCCACCTTTGCCCTCTATTCCAAGGAGGACGAGGACGTTGCGCTGGGCTATGACTCCGGCAGTGTAGGCAATGCCGTTTACTTTGTAGCGACAAAAGACAACCTGCCCGTTATAGAAGCAATAAGACAATGATTGATTTATCTCTCACTCCCGTTTCGTCCGTAAAGGGCGTAGGGAAAAAGACGGCAGAAAGCTTGGTCAAGGCGGGAATTAACACCGTCCTTGACCTTTTGCGCTTATATCCGAGGCTTTACGAGGACAGAACACCGAGATTTCTCTTAGAGGACGCCCCTCTCGACACGAAGGTGGCGCTTGTCATGCGCATTACCACAAGCCCGAGGGTTGCCTATACCCCCACGGGTAAGCGGATAGTGCGCTTTTCGGCAAGGCAGAGGGAAAATTCCCCCGTAGTGCATATTGCCTATTTCAATCAGCCCTACCTCGTAAATACCTTCCACGTAGGCGAGGATTACCGCTTTTTCGGAAGAATATCGAAAAGCGCTTCGGGCTACTATATGTTCTCCCCCACGGCAGAGCCCATAGACCTGGTCAGCGCCGACACCGTCCCCGTTTATTCTCTTTGCAAGGGGCTTACGTCAAATAAGCTTTCCAAAATTATACGGGCATGCCTTGAAGGGCTCACACCCGAGGATATCCTCGACCCTCTTCCAAGGTCGGTCATAATCGATAACGTTTTGATGTCCTATGGACGAGCGCTTTTTGAAATACATTTACCAACCAGCGAGGAGAGGCTCAATAAGGCGCGGGAAAGGCTTATTTTCGATGAGCTTTTCGATTTTGCCCTCTCTGCCGAAAGGCTGAAGCGCCGTGAGGACACCCAAATTGCCCCCTCCATGAAAAAGGTGGATATGAACTCTTTCCTGTCCTCTCTCCCCTATCCTCTCACCTCGGCGCAGGAAAGAGCGCTTCGTGAGATAGAGTCAGACCTCACCTCCACCACCCACCCTCACCGTGCTATGCGCCGTCTGTTGCAGGGCGACGTTGGCTCCGGTAAAACGGTAGTGGCGGCAGGCGCTATGTATATTGCCGTGAAAAACGGCGGAAAAGCCTATCTTATGGCGCCCACAGAAATTCTTGCCCGTCAGCACCACGAGACCCTGACGAGCCTTTTCGCCCCCTTCAATATAGAGGTGGGACTCCTGACGGGCTCTACCTCTGCCCGTGAAAGACGGGCGTTGAGGGAAAGGCTTATATCCGACGAAGCGATGATAGTCGTCGGCACACACACCCTCTTTGAAGAGGAAACCACGCCCAAAAACCTCACCCTCGTCATCACCGACGAGCAACACCGATTCGGAGTTAATCAAAGAGAGAAGCTCCTCTCCCGTGCTACCGTGGGCAACAATCTCACTATGTCGGCAACGCCTATTCCACGCACCCTTGCAATGTTCCTCTATGCCGGGCTTGATATATCCATACTCGACGAGCTTCCCCCGGGCAGACAAAAGATAGACACCCTTCTCATTCCTCCGTCCAAGAGGGAAAGAATGTACGGCTTTATAGAGGAGCAGGTTGCCCTCGGTCATCAGGCGTACATAATCTGTCCTCTCGTTGAGGAAAGCGAAGAAGAGAAGCTGGAAAGAGAAATTTCGGGAAGTAGCGGTCTGATGAGCGCAACCGAGATGGCAGAAAGCCTGAAAAAACGCTTTTCCGCCTATAACGTAGGACTCCTGCACGGAAAGATGAAGCCCTCTGACAAGAACGAAATTATGTCCTCCTTTGCCAAGGGAGAGGTGGATATTCTCGTTTCCACCACCGTAGTCGAGGTAGGCGTAAACGTTCCTAACGCCACAGTAATGGTAGTGGAGGACTCCGACCGCTTCGGCCTTGCCACCCTGCATCAGCTGAGGGGAAGAATAGGCAGAGGCAGTGCAAAGTCCTGGTGCATTTTCGTAACGGGCACGAAAAGCCGTGACACCCTTGCCCGTCTTAACTTTATGACGAAATGCTCGGACGGCTTTGAGATTGCCGAGTTTGACCTGCAGGAAAGAGGACCCGGCGACTTCTTCGGCGAGCGCCAGCACGGTGAGCTTGAATTGCCTCTTGCCTCGTCCTTCAGGGACACCTCCTTATTAAAAAAAGCGCTTGATTCTGCGAAAAAATATTGTGATAACAAAAAAGAGATGTAAAGCTGTTGCTTTACATCTCTTTTTTGTTATTTCTTAGGTGCTTTTATCTTATTGAGCTTCTTGTTAATCTTGAGCAATTCTTCCTTTGTGAAATTGACGTTCATCATTCCCACCATGCTGGTCATACGAAGAAGAGTAAATCCGCCCATCATCTTCATCATATCCTCGTGGGCTATAATAACACCAGCTATTTTGCCAAGACCTTTCACCGCTTTTACGGGAAATCTCCGCAGGAGTACCGCCTAAATAAAAAATAAAGCTCTCACACCTTCATATACGTCTTTGGCGACACGCCCATAATCATCTTAAAGCGCCTTGAAAAATACATATAGTCGGTATATCCGCATTTTTCCGCAATTTCCGAAAGAGTGAGGGTGTCCTTATATATGTCTATCAGATAGCAGGCGTGGTTTATTCTCATTTCGGTCAAAAATTCCACGGGAGTCTTGCCCGTAAAGCGCTTGAATTGGGCACGGATATAATCCTCGGCGTATCCGCTCTTTTTAAAATAATCGCTCACATTGAAGTTAGGGTCGTAAAAATTATCGGAAATTATAGTTACTATATCGTGAAGCACCACGCTTATATTCTTTTCGGTCTGGATATTTTGCAAAAGAAAATGCGCAAGGGCGTTTGAAAGAGAGGACAAATATTCGGCGCCTGAAAATCGGTTGTCGTATATAAGACGAACCAAAAACTCCCCGTCCCTTTTGCTATTATCCATAACGGTCATCGGCTCGGAAAAGGAAAAAATGTGGTTATAGTCTCCTTTTACGTATATAGTTTCCGCCTCTCCCGTATATTTGGAGGCGTGGGGAACGTTGGGCGGAACAATAATAAATTTGCCCGAGGAAATGGCTATACTGCCACCCTCAAATAAGAAGTTCCCCTCTGCACTGCGGTAAAAAATTATTTCATATTTATTATGCTTGTGAAGGGCGGCTGAAATAGTTGCACGCTCCACGGAAATTTTCATATTACATCACCCTTAACATTATAATACAAATCTATGTTTTGTGCAAGTCTATTTATAAAAAAGCATAACGGAAAAGCCAAAATAATGATATTATTTATATGACAAAATAATTGCTTTTGTAAATGTGAGGCGAAACGATGAAAAACGTAGATATGCTCAACGGCAGTATAACAAAGGGTATTTTCCTGATGACTATGCCCGTAATGGCGCAGAACGTTTTGCAGACTCTCTTCGGCGTTCTTGATATGTCGGTGCTTGGAAAATTCGCCAACGACACCGCGGTTGGTGCCGTTGGTGCCTGCGGAACACTTATCACCCTTTGCACCAGTCTCCTTCTCGGATGCTCGGTGGGTGCTAACGTAATCGTAGCAAGGCATATAGGTGAAAATGACCGTAAAAAAACGAATAATGCGATAAACACCTCTATCCTTTTCGCTCTCGGCGGAGGAATTGCACTTCTTATAGTAGGTTGGTATTTTGCCGAGACCTTCCTGAAATGGACCGACTGTCCCGAAAGCCTTTTGCCCCTTGCAATCAAGTATTTCAAGCTCTACTTTTTAGGCGCACCCATCATTCTGCTTTATTCCACCCTCGCATCTATCCTGAGAGCCGCAGGCGACACCAAGCGTCCTATGTACTATTCCATTATAGGCGGTGTAGTAAAGGTAATTCTTAACTTTTTCTGCGTTGCCGTTTTGCATACCACCGTTGAGGGCGTTGCCATAGCAACCATTATTTCCAACCTCGTTTCCTGCATTCTCGCCTACGTCACCCTCGCTCATTCCAACGCCAATTACGATTTCAGCCTGCGCAAGCTTACCTTTTCAAAAGCCGAGCTTTCAAAAATTCTTTATATCGGCGTCCCCTCGGGTCTCCAGACCGCCCTTTATTCCTTTGCAAACGTAATAATCCTCACCGCCGTCAACAGCCTCGGCGAGCACGCAACCACGGGCATTTCCATTGCAAATCAGTTCGACGGAATTCTCTATCAGATAATTCACGCCCCGGGCTTTGCCGCTATATCCTACGTAGCGCAAAACGTGGGAGCCAACCGATACGACAGAGTTAAAAAATCCATTACCGCCTCCTGCCTTATCGCAATAGGCTTCGGTGCTACTCTCGGCGCTCTGTCCGCTATTTTCTCAAGAGAGCTATCCTCTATCATATCCACCACCCCCGAGGTCATCGCCTTCTCACAACAGAAAATGGTAATAGTTTCAAGCACCTATTTCATCTGCGGTGTCAACGAGGTTTTAGGCTCTGCCCTCAAGGGTATGGGCAAGCCCGTTTTCCCCACCGTTACTACCCTCGTTTATATGTGCCTCATCCGCTTCGTGTGGGTCTACGCACTCTTCCCCCTGTGCCCCAACCTCACCTTCCTCTACCTCGTATGGCCGGTGGGCTGGACGCTTTCCATAATCACTCTTCTCTTCGTATATATCCCCACCCTTTCGAAGCTGAAAAAGAAACAGCTTGAAGCCGTGTAAATAAAAGTTCAAACACCAACTAAAAAGTTCAGGTAGACGGTTATTGTTTAATCAACCGCCTACCTGAACTTTTTATACCTTTTATATCCAATTACTTTCCCAAGCTTGCTCTGCTGCGTCCCAAACAAATAACTTTAATGGGTCAGAGCTTACTTGTCCGTCATATTCACCATCTATGCCCCTTACATACTTCAAATAGTCCTCATTTTGCTCAATTTGATGCCATTCAGACACAAAATGACCCTCACCTGTTGATTTATTAACTCTATAAGTTTGACCATGTAAACGAGAGCCATCAGAGGCTAATTCACATTGGTCGTCACCTATAAAGGTTTGGTCATAACGCCAAGAACCATTCAAATGAACAATATGGTTTCTATTTTGGTCTGAACCCCAAACCAACAAAAAGTCAGCCATTACACCTTGACCTTCACCTACTATACCTGAAGGACCAACCTTTAGAACAATGCTTGTGCCGTCCTTCTTGACATAGGTGTCACCTGCTACGGCAGGTCTGTTGTAACGAGCCTTACCATAAGTGATTGTCATAGGAGTCTGGTTTGCTGCCCAGTCTGCATACATCTGGTCGAATAAAATAGAACCGCCCTCTGTGATATAATCCTCAACGTTTGTGCCGTCACCCTTCCGACCTTGCTCAACCTCGGGCGTGGGCTCTACTTCGGGTGTGGACTCTACTTCGGGTGTGGGCTCTATCTCGGGTGTTGGCTCTACCTCGGGGATAGGCTCTGCCTCGGGGGTGGGCTCTATCTCGGGCGTGGGCTCTGCCTCGGGCGTAGGCTCTACCTCGGGCGTGGGCTCTATTTCGGGGATAGGCTCAACCTCGGGTGTGGGCTCTGCCTCGGGTGTGGGCTCTGCCTCGGGCGTAGGCTCTGCCTCGGGATGCTCCTCGGGGGCAATATCCACCTTGGGAGCTTCCTCTGCCTCCGAGCTTTCCTCCGACGGCTTATCAAGGAGAAAGTGTCCGCCTGCCAAGCATAATGCAGTCAGGGCAAGTATACATATTGTAATTATAACGACCTTTTTCATAATTAGCTCTTTTCTTGTGAATTAAAAGGAGTAAATGCTTTTCACATAAAGTCGGCGTAATATCCGTTAAGATATTACGCCGATAAGCAATATTGGGTAATCAGATTACTTTATAACCTTAACGAATACCAGAATCGAAAGAACGATACCGATAAGAGCATAAAGACCAACCAGTGAGCCGACAATGCTGAAAATGATTCCAATAAGAGGAATTGCCGAAAGAAGACGGATAACAACTCCGCATACAACGTCGATGAGTATGTAGATGATAAGGGAAATGATAAATGCCTTCAGGTCTGTTGCTTTAAATGCATGAGGGAAAAACTTCTTTAATGCGTCCATTTTTTTTACTCCTTTTTTATTAGTATGACAATATTATACCATAAAATCTAAATTTTGCAATACTGTTGAGCAATTTTTGCGTGTTTTAATTTTAGAATATACCAAAAAAACGGCTAGCAGCCGCTGGCATAGCTCGCCTATCGTAATGCGTTTTTTACCTAAACAAAGAAAAACGGCGAGGTCCAATTTAATGCAATTTCCTAGTAAACAAAAAATCCCCTCGGATTTCTCCGAGGGGATTTAAACGGTCTGGACTTTTTTACATCTCCAATTTTACTTTATAAATCTTCTGCCTTAAACGTAGTGTAATTTTCGTAATAATAGCTGTGGTCAATACCCTTTATAAACACTTCGCGGTCATTTATTTTATCTGTTAGGGCATTTCTTAAAATATGTTTAATTTCGATATCTTTAACGGGACTGCGTTCCATAGCGAGCAAATAGTCCTCTTTATCCACCAAGCTCCAATCGACCACCTTGCCGATTTCGTTTTTTAACATACAATCAAGCCAAATACGCGTTGCCCTGCCATTGCCTTCACGAAACGGATGAGCAATATTCATTTCAACGTATTTTTCAACTATTTCTTCAAAAGTAGATTGTGGCATTTTGTCAATGCTTTGAAGGGCGACCTCTAAATACATAACGGGCGCAAAACGGAAATTCCCTTTTGCAATATTAACCGTGCGAATTTTACCTGCAAAATCATAAATATCGTGGAATAAAGCGTTGTGAATAGTTATAAGGGACGACGTTTTGCCTGCTTCTAAACTATCAAGAACTCCCCTCTCAAACAATTCCACCGCTTTCTTTTTACTGATTCTCTCTTCTTCTCGAGCAAGCTCGGCAGAATCCGTTATACCAAGTTTATTTTCAAGCATTCCGTCACCTCTTTTCACAATTTTACATTAATATTATAGCACACAAAAGCAAATATTACAATACAAAATCTGATTACTTATCTTCTTTGGTGGAGTTTAGTGATATTCCGTCCTTGACGGAGTGATATTTTCGCAGAGCGAAAGTGATATTGAAGCCTTACGGCTTCAGTTATATTATATTCGCCCTTAAAACTGCCCGAAGGGCAATATCACTATGCGAAGCATAATATCACTGCGAAGCAATATCACTCGCCGCAGGCGAATATAACTTCAAGGGCATTGCAATAAAAAAGCGGCTAGCAGCCGCTGGCATATCTCGCCTATCGTAATGCGTTTTTTACCTAAATAAAGAAAAACGGCGAGGTCCAATTTAATGCAATTTCCTAGTAAATAAAAAAACTGCTTCCCGAAGGAAGCAGTTTTATTGTTAGCAATTAGCCCTTGATAGCTGCCTGAGCTGCTGCAAGACGAGCGATCGGCACACGGAAGGGTGAGCAGGATACGTAGTCAAGACCAATCTTGTGGCAGAACTCAACAGAAGAGGGGTCTCCGCCGTGCTCTCCGCAGATACCGCAGTGGAGTGCGGGATTTACGGGCTTACCAAGAGTGATTGTCATATCCATAAGCTTACCTACGCCGTTCTGGTCAAGCTTAGCGAAGGGATCGTTCTCGTAGATCTTGCTGTCGTAGTATGCTGAAAGGAACTTGCCAGCGTCGTCACGGCTGAAGCCGAAGGTCATCTGAGTCAGGTCGTTAGTACCGAAGCAGAAGAAGTCAGCTTCCTTAGCGATTTCGTCAGCGGTGAGACAAGCTCTGGGAATCTCGATCATTGTACCAACCTCGTAGTCGAGCTTGATGCCTGCTGCTGCGATTTCTGCTTCAGCAACCTCAACAACGATGTTCTTAACGAACTTGAATTCCTTAACCTCGCCTGTAAGAGGAATCATAATTTCAGGCTTAACTGCCCAATCCTTATGAGCCTTCTGTACGTTGATAGCGGCACGGATAACCGCCTTTGTCTGCATCTTAGCGATTTCGGGATAGGTTACGGTAAGACGGCATCCTCTGTGACCCATCATGGGGTTGAACTCGTGCAGAGAAGGGATGATAGCTTTGATCTCAGCAACGGTCTTGCCCTGAGCCTCAGCCAGTGCCGCGATGTCCTTCTCATCGGTGGGAACGAACTCGTGCAGAGGAGGATCCAGGAAACGGATGGTTACGGGGCA
>JAZSLY010000053.1:0-5451 GCA_045535585.1 Eubacteriales bacterium | reverse complement strand
ACGACATGGCTACGATCCGACTTCCCATGGGTGGCGGTAAGGGTGGCGCAGATTTCGACCCTCAGGGAAAATCAGACGCTGAGGTTATGCGCTTCTGCCAGAGCTTTATGACAGAGCTCAGCCGTCACATCGGTGCGGACGTTGACGTTCCTGCAGGTGACATTGGCGTTGGTGCAAGAGAAATCGGTTATATGTTCGGTCAGTACAAGAGACTCAGAAACGAGTTTACAGGCGTTCTTACGGGTAAGGGCATCACCTACGGCGGTTCTCTTATCAGACCTGAAGCTACGGGCTTCGGCGCAGTATACTACGTTGTAGAAATGCTTAAATACTTCAAGGACGATATCAAGGGCAAGACCTTTGCCGTATCAGGCTTCGGTAACGTTGCTTGGGGAACTGTAAGAAAGATCAACGAGCTTGGCGGTAAGGTAGTTACCATTTCAGGTCCCGACGGTTATATCTACGACAAGGACGGCATCTCAACAGAAGAAAAGGTTAACTACCTGCTTGAAATGCGCGCTTCCTGCAGAAACAGAGTTGAGGACTACGCAGACAAGTTCGGCGTTCCCTTCTTCAAGGGTGAGAAGCCTTGGGGCGTTAAGGCAGATATCCTTATGCCTTGTGCTACTCAGAACGAGGTTGGTATTGACGAGGCTCGCAAGATAGTAGAAAACGGAACTAAGTATTACGTTGAGGTTTCCAATATGCCTACCACTAACGAGGCTCTTGCATATCTCAAGGAAAACGGTGTAATAATTGCTCCTTCAAAGGCAGTTAACGCAGGCGGTGTTGCAACCTCAGGTCTTGAAATGTCACAGAACTCTATGCGTTACAGCTGGACTGCAGAAGAGGTTGATGCTAAGCTTCACCAGATCATGCAGAACATCTTCAAGAATTCCGTTGACGCTGCGAACAAGTATGGCTTGAAGGACGACCTTGTAGCAGGCGCCAACATCGCAGGCTTCATCAAGGTTGCAGAAGCTATGAAGGCGCAGGGATGCGTATAAGAACAAACGGGAATTTGTTCAGCGATATTCTGACACGGTGTGTCGGAGTGATATACGCTTTGCCGTGTGACATTTGTGCTTCGCACAAGTGATACGTTGCGACGAGTCGCAACTTTGCCTTTGGCAAATTTACTCTCAATTTATATTTAGCCTCTGTCTTAACGACAGAGGCTATTTTATTTGTAGTTATTTATATTGTGCACCTTTGGAAAATCCAAAATATTTTCTGGCACTTTGCGACTTTATCGAACAATTTATCGAAATTTGGCGTTTTTTGACTTTCAAACAGAAAATATTGCATTTTTCTTTTGTTTGTGGTATACTATAAACGTTTTAAAAATTCAATTTGGAGACTGATATGAAAGAAATAATGCGTTCAGACAAGCTCGCTCTTGTTCACTCGGACATAAGAGGAGCAATTTTCCGCAAGGCTCTTGAAATGGAGAGTCAGGGCGAAAAGGTGTTGAAGCTCAACACGGGTAACCCGGGCAAATTCGGCTTTGAAATGCCCGAGAGCATAAGGCTTGCGGTAAAAGAAAACATTGAAAGAGCAGTACCATACAGCGACGTAAAGGGTACTCCCGAATCGAGATTTGCCATAAAGAAATACCACGAGTCGCTGGGTGTGGAGAATATAGACGTAAACAACATCTTCATCGGAAACGGAGTAAGCGAGGTTGTAAGTATGGCAACCACCGCTTTTCTCAATTTCGGTGACGAGATACTCGTTCCCTGCCCCTGCTATTCCCTTTGGGCTAACTGCGCGTATATTGCAGGTGCGAAGCCAGTTCACTATATTTGCGACGAGGACTCGGACTGGTATCCCGACCTTGACGACATCAGACGCAAAATCACCCAAAAAACAAAAGCCATTCTCATTATAAACCCCAACAATCCCACGGGTGCGGTCTATCCCCTTGAAATCCTTGAGGGAATTGCCGATATAGCAAGAGAACACGACCTCGTAGTATTTTCGGATGAAATCTACGACAGACTCGTAATGGACGGCTTTGAGCACGTTCCAATGGCAAAGATTGCCCCCGACCTTCTGGTGTTCACTATGAACGGTCTGTCAAAGTCCCACGTAATCTGCGGAATGCGTTGTGGCTGGATGGTAATTACGGGCCCCACACAAAAGGCTCGTGATATGATAGAGGGAATTGTAGCTCTGGCGTCAATGCGCCTTTGCTCCAACGCTTTTGCGCAGTTCGTTATTCCTGCGGCGCTTTCCGACAGTGAGAGCACGCAAAGCATGATGGTACCGGGAGGCAGGCTTTTCGAGCAGAGAGAGGCAACCGCCCGCGCGCTTTCACGCTCGTCGGATATCAGCTTCGTGAAGAACCGCGCCGCCTTCTATATGTTCCCGAAAATCGACGCCAAGAAGCACAACGTCAAGGACGACAAGAAATTCGCCCTTGACCTGCTCATAGAAAAGAAGATTTTGATAGTGCCAGGTTCGGGCTTCGACTACCCTACTCCCGACCATTTCAGAATAGTAATGCTCCCCGAGCCCACGGCGCTTGAGCACGCAGTTGATGAAATCTGCGATTTTGTGGAAAGCTACCGCCAGGAGTGATTTTCTTTCTTAGAAACTTTTTGAAAAAAGTTTCTAAAACTTCAAAAACTTTAATAGTGAAAAAGAAAAGACGAGACTCTACATGAGATTCGTCTTTCTCTTTTGGTCAGAAACAGAATTCAAAACCAATTTTATATGCTTGTTTCTTGTTGATTTTGTTTGTTTTTGATTTTTTGCCATTAAAATATAGAAAATTTTGTTGATTTTTTTGTTTTTTATGTGGTTTTGTATTGACTTTTTTGCAATTTGGGTATACAATATAGGTGTTGAAAATTCTATTCAAAAATAAATATTACATATGGAGGATTGAATAATGCTTGTTAATATGAACGAAGTGCTCTACCCTGCCAAGAAGGGTAAGTACGGCATCGGACTTTTTAACGCTGTTAACCTTGAGCTTGCACGCGGTATCATTAATGCGGCTGAACAGACAGGCTCTCCCGTAATTATGGGTACTGCTGAGGTTCTCTTCCCTTACGGTCCTTTGGAAGAGGTTTCCTACTATCTCATTCCTATGGCTAAGAAGGCAAGAGTTCCCGTTGTTTGCCACCTTGACCACGGTCTCAAGAAGGAGACTTGTATCAAGGCTCTTGAGCTTGGCTTTACGTCTATTATGTACGACTGCTCAACTGACCCCTATGAAGAGAATATCAAGAAGGTTCGTGAGATGGCTGATATTGCACACTCTTACGGTGCAACCATTGAGGGTGAGCTCGGTCACGTAGGCGGCGCTGAGGGTGCGACAGAGGCTTCTATGGAGGACGCTTCCAAGTTCTATACAGATCCTGCTCAGGCAAGAGACTTCGTTGAGAGAACAAAGGTTGACGCTCTTGCTATTGCCGTTGGTACTGCTCACGGCGCATACAAGCTTCCCCCCAAGCTTGATTTTGAGAGAATTGAAACTATCGCCAACACTATCGACGTACCCCTCGTACTTCACGGCGGTTCAGGTCTTACAGACAAGGATTTCAAGACCGCTATCGAAAAGGGTATCAGCAAGGTTAATATCTTCACAGATATAAACATTGCGGCAGTTGAAGCTGAATTCCGTGCATTCACAGATATGAACAAGGGTATTATCGACCTTATCCCCGCATCTGTTGAAGCTATCAAGAAGGCAGTTATCAAGAAGATGGAGCTTTTCGGAAGCTGCGGCACAGCGGTAAGCGGCGGCGTAGTTGCTACCGACGAGCTTGTTGCAAGAATTACAAGAGAAGTTCTCGAACAGCTCAAGAACAAGTAAGAAGTTCTTTTAAGAAATTTGTTTCAAAGAAACTTTTTGAAAAAAGTTTCCTTGACCTTCAAAAACTTAAAAGCTTGAGGCACACTAAAAAGTGTGCCTCTGTTTTTTTGTGAGTAGCCGTAAGGCTGTAATTATCTCTTGGAGTTTTTGCATTTGCGTTTCACAGCGTTTTATATCGTGGATAACGCTCATATCGTTGGATATTGTGAGGGTGTAATCGCATATATCGTTTGATATATTTGGTGCTGTCGCATAGAATGTTGCACCAAATTTGCACCAAGAATGTTTCGTCTTTATTATTTTGATTGTTCCATAACTATGTAAATAAATCAAGATATGAAATGTTTCTACTCATATACTGTTAATCCATCATACTTAAAGGTTTATGAAAAATTTCACCGCAATGCTTCTTCTACAATAAAACAAATAGCAAGAACAACTATACACATAAGAACACTCAAGGGGTACTCCCACATATCTTTTTTATACTATCCACCAGACGAATTTGCATATTGTTCAAATCAAAATACACAGGAAACGATTGATTTAACTGCATTTTGCTTGCCTTATCACCACTTACAATTTCAATATATTCAACCGTATATTCGTTTCCTTCCTCTTCGATTCGAATTTCATAAACATACTCTATTGAAGATATTTTTTCTTTTTCTCATTTTTATACTTTACCTTCTTATCTTTTAATTTTTTTACGGTTCCAATCGTATTAATTTTGTTTTTCCAGATAAAAAATCGTACTACTGATTGAATACTTTTATAGAGAAATAAAAGTATTCCAAACATAGCAAATTCTGCTACTCCCATTGTCATCCTCCTAAAAATAAATATAATATAATAAAAAAGTGCGTGGCAGATGTTAAACGACGATATGGAAGTCAAGAAAAAACGTGTTATACAGCCGGATTGATATGATATTGTAGAATATAATATATCGGAGAAAATAATGAGAAATATTTATATCTACAAAGATGAAACTGAAAGTCAGGTTCAACATTTTTTTGAAAATGCAGATGAGAAGCTACGAAACAAATTCAAAAGTATTCTCAATTACCTATCCAACGATAAAAATCCACTTTGCGAGCCATATGTGAAACATATTTCTGTGGGCAGGTATAGAGAGCTTTATGAAATACGGATGAAAGTATCAGGCAACATGGTTAGAGTGCTGTTTGTAAAGCAAGATGCAGATATTGTGCTTTTATATGCTTTTTACAAGCGAAGTGGCAAGGATACAGAGAAGGCACTTGAGACTGCATATAAGACATTAAATAGGCTGAGGTAATTTGCCGGTGTGACGGTCAATGTAACAGATTGTTAAAAAATAAATGTTAAAGAGGTCTGCACTTTTTCGGTGCAGACCTCAGTATTTTATTACATAGGAAATTGCATCGCAATTTACTTGTAACAAATAAAGTCTACCTATTGATTCGTGAGCGTTAGCGAACATCAGTTGCCGGAGGCGACTTTTTTATATATCACTTGAGAATCTTAAACTTGCCGATGATGGGAAGCTCCTTTGCTCTGCCGTTTGATGCATTAATGATACCGATGATGAACAGAACAAAGAAAACAATAGACAAAATACCGATTATGCTTGAAACGGTGTA
>JAZSLY010000203.1:0-7085 GCA_045535585.1 Eubacteriales bacterium | reverse complement strand
CAGAATTGTTGTTGAAAATCGCTTCGCGGTTTTCTTCCTTCCTCGTGCCAAAGGCACATATCGCATTACGGAGTAATATATCGCACCGAAGGTATATCGCATACGAAGTATATATCGCTGTTTAGCGGAAAATCCGCTAAACAGGTAAACCTTTTGTGCTTTGTCGGAAAACATTTTTGAGCAATATACACAAACAGAGCACGAGGAAGTATACAAAATTAACAAATTTATCGTTTTATCACTTTAATTTGCTAAAGTGGTATTGCAAATTGAAAAGCCTTGTGCTATACTTATGTCACCAAATAAAAAACAACACAAATTATGAAAGTTGAGGAACAAACAATGAAAAAGTTTTTAGCACTTTTACTTGCAGCACTTATGTGCGTATTCTGCTTTGCAGGATGTGCTGACACAGAGAACGAGAACGCAATCGAGGAGCTTGCAGACGGTAAGCTTACAATAGGCTACACAATTTACGAGCCTATGAACTATATGGAAGACAACAAGCTTACAGGCTTTGACACAGAGTTTGCAGAGGCTGTTTGTGAAAAGCTTGGCGTTGAGCCCGATTTCGTTGAAATCAACTGGGATACAAAGTTCGTTACTATCAAGTCAAAGCAGATCGACTGCATCTGGAACGGCATGACAATCTCCGATGACGTTAAGGCTAACTGCGACGTATCAAAGGCTTACGTTAAGAACGCTCAGGTAGTTGTAATGGCAGAGGACGTTATTGCAAACTATGCAGACGTTGAAAGCATGAAGGCTCTCAAGTTCACCGCAGAGGCAGGCTCTGCAGGCGAGGCGGCAATCAAGGACAACGCTCTTGATGCAAACTACGTTCCCGTTGCAACTCAGCAGGATGCACTCCTTGCAGTTGTAGGCGGTCAGGCTGACGCTTGCGTAATCGATATTACAATGGCAAAGACAATGACAGCAGACGGAACAAGCTACGCTGACCTTGGCTTCTCAATCGAGCTTACAAGCGAGGAATACGGCATTGGCTTCAATAAGGATTCTGCACTTACCGAGGCAGTTAACGATGCAATCGACGCTCTCGTAGAGGACGGAACTCTTCCCGCACTTGCAGAGAAATACGGTCTTAACCTTGCATTCTAATTCGCATTTCAATTAGAGTAACATAGTAAAAGGCAGAAAAATTCTGCCTTTTACTTTGCGTTATATATTAGACACAGAAAGTGTTAAAGGTAAAAAAATGTTTATTACAGTAACGATGAGCCTTCTTGAAGGCTTTGTTATGACCCTGAAAATTTTCGGGCTTACATTACTTATGTCGCTTCCTCTGGGGCTTATTATTTCCTTTGCTTCAATGTCAAAGGTGAAGGTGATACAGTGGCCGATGAAGACTTTTATCTGGATAATAAGAGGAACGCCTCTTATGCTCCAGCTTATAATCTTCGGCTTCGGACCGGGTCTTATCGGCATCAAGGGTATGAGCACCTTTATCGCCGTAATGATTGCCTTCGTAATTAACTATTCCTGCTATTTCTCCGAGATTTTCAGAGGTGGAATTGAATCTATACCCCGCGGTCAGTACGAGGCGGGTGAGGTGCTTGGTATGACCAAGTCGCAGATTTTCTTCAAGGTCGTGCTTATGCAGGTAGTGAAGAGAATTATTCCTCCCATGTCAAACGAATTCTTGACACTGGTTAAGGACACAGCCCTTGCCAATACCATTATGATTTACGAAATTACCTGGAATGCCAAGAGATTTATGAACAGCGCGGGAATTCTTTGGCCTCTCTTTTATTCAGGCGTATTCTACCTTGCGTTTTGCGGCATTCTGACACTTCTCTTCGGATATATCGAAAAGAAGCTGTCCTACTATAAGGTATAGGGAGGACTTATGGCGTTTTTAGAAGTAAAAGGAATTAAGAAAAAATTTGACGATGCCGAAATCCTGAAGGGTATCAACTTTTCTCTCGAAAAGGGTGAGGTGCTTTCCATAATCGGCTCATCGGGTAGCGGTAAGACAACTCTTCTTCGCTGTCTCAACTTTCTGGAGACGGCAGACAGCGGTGAGATAGTAATAAACGGCGAGACTATTTTCGACGACAGAACTCACAAGCTGAAGGACGAGGAGATAAGACGCCGCCGACTTCATTTCGGTCTGGTGTTCCAATCCTTCAACCTTTTCCCACAGTATACTGCGCTGAAGAATATTATGCTTGCCCTTGAATTGAAGCTTCCGAGGTCAATGCCAAAGGCGGAGAAAAAAGAGGCGCTTGAGGAAATTGAAAAGAAATGCAAGCATCTTCTTGATGCGGTGGGGCTTTCCGACAAATACGACTATTATCCCTGCCAGCTTTCAGGCGGTCAATGTCAGCGAGTGGCAATAGCGCGCGCTCTTGCACTTTCTCCCGATATTCTTTGCTTTGACGAGCCTACCTCTGCTCTCGACCCCGAGCTTACGGGCGAGGTGCTTCGTGTTATAAAGGGACTTAAAAGTGCGGACAGAACTATGATAATAGTTACTCACGAAATGGAATTTGCGAAGAACGTTTCGGATAAAATTATATTTATGTCCGACGGCGTGGTCGAGGAGGCAGGCACTCCCGACGAAATTTTCAATTCGCCCAAGAGCCGCAGGCTACAGGAATTCTTGACAAAGCCCACGTTTTAGGGCTGTAAAAAGCGGTGACAACGGGAAAATGGAATCTTAAGTTTTAGATTTACAAAGCATAAAATTTCAATAAATCGCATTTTATAGGTAGAAAGGGCTGTGCCCTTTGACGTAAAAAGCGGTGACAACAAGCAGATGCAAAAACGAAGTTTTTACATCTGCTTATTTTTTTGCTCTTGAAATTAAGTATATAATGTTGTATAATTACTTTTGGTAAAAAAGAAGGAGGGGGAAAATGCTAAAGGTTGTAAATATTACTTTGCCATTAGATTACGACGATACTTTTATTAAAAAAACCTTGTCAGAGCGTCTCCGCGTTTCTCCTTCCGAGCTTCTTGAAATATCCCTTGACCGCCGTGCTCTTGAAAAGGACGGAGGGGAGCTACATTTCAAGGCAACCTTTCTTTGCCGTCTCGCACCCGAGACCGAGGAAAAATGCGCCTTGATTTTGAGAAAAAAGGGTGTGTCAAGCGTCACCGACGCACTGTACGCTTTCCCCGTGGCAAAGAAAAGCACTCACCGACCCGTAGTGGTGGGCTTTGGGCCTGCGGGAATTTTTTCGGCTCTCGTTCTGGCAAAGGCAGGGCTTTCCCCCATAGTTCTGGAAAGGGGAGAGGAGAGCGAGAAAAGAGAGAAGAAAGTAGAGACTTTTATGTCGGGCGGCTCTCTTGACGAGGAGAGCAATATACAGTTTGGCGAGGGAGGCGCAGGCGCCTTTTCCGACGGCAAGCTGAAAATAGGATATAAAGACAAAGTCAAGCGAATGATACTGTCGGAGCTTGTGAAGGCAGGTGCCGACGAGAGTATAGAGTATCTGGAAAAAGCCCACGTGGGAAGCGACGTTCTCCGACGGGTCATTGTAAATCTGCGCCGTAAGATTATTTCTCTGGGCGGAGAGGTCAGTTTCGGCGCGAAGCTTGTGGATATTGATATAGAAAAGGGTCAGCTCCGCGGCGTCAGCTACACCAAGGACGGCGCGCTATTCCAAATTGCCACCGACACTCTCGTGCTTGCTATCGGGCATAGCGCGAGGGACACCTACGAAATGCTCTATAACAAGGGCTTTCCAATGGAGCCCAAGGGCTTTGGCGTGGGTGTGAGAATAGAGCACAGGCAGAGCACTATTGACAAAATAGAATACGGCGATGCCTCTCTCGCAAGCGTGCTGGGTGCTGCCGATTATAAAATGGTGACCCACCTTGATAACGGCAGAAGCCTTTATACCTTCTGTATGTGCCCCGGAGGCTTCGTAGTTCCTGCCACCTCCGAAAAGGAGGGTATTTGCACCAACGGAATGAGTAACTTCAAAAGGGACGGCGCCAACGCCAACACGGCGCTTCTCGTTAGTGTGACGCCAAAGGATTTCCCGTCCTCCCACGCTCTTGCAGGGGTTGAATTTCAAAGGGAAATCGAGCGCAGAGCGTTTTCTGTGGCAGGGGGGAATTACTTTGCCCCCGTTATAAGACTTGAGGACTTTTTACGTGGCGGAGAAAGCAGAGCTTTCGGCGAGGTTTTACCAACCTATCGCCCGGGGACTGCCTTTGTGAAGCCTGAAAAGTATTTGCCCCCGTTTATTGTAGAGAGTCTGCGTGAGGGCATAAAAAATATGTGCGAATATAAGAATGGCTACAACGTGAGCGATGCCTTACTTACGGGACCCGAAACGCGCTCTACCGCCCCCGTGAAAATTTTGAGGCGGGAGTGCCTTGACACCATTGGCATTGAGGGAGTTTACCCTGCTGGAGAGGGCGCAGGCTATTCGGGCGGAATTATTTCATCTGCCGTGGACGGAGTTCTCGTGGCGGAGATGATAGTGAAAAGAAAGGATCAGTTATGAGTATTGAAAGATTAAAAAAGTATTTGTCAAGGTTTAAGGTAGCATCCTTCATTTTGTCGATAGTGACGCTTATTTTGATTGGCGTGGAGTTTTTGCTCTTCACCTGGCAGACCTTGATGCCCGGTAAGCTTTTAAAGTTCTTTTCTACAATAAAGCTTTACGTTCCCTTTACTTCAAATATCGACAATAATCCCCAAAGCCTTTTCGAGCTTGCAGGCGGAATTCTCTCCCTTATTTGCTTATATTTGGTATTGAAGCTTTGTGCCGACCTTTTCGGTAAGCTTTGCGAGACGCTGAGCTTGTCGGAGGCTACCGTCAAGCTTCGCCAGCTTTCCTACGTTATTATCGGAGAGGCGCTCCTTGTGCCTTTAATCAAGAAGCTTGCGTATTTCGTGTTCCTTGACACGAGTGCGCCCAAGGGCACTCATAGCTGGTCTATGGCTGTCGTGGGACTCTTTATATATTTTGTGGCAGTTTTTATAGACAGTACGACTGCCGCAAACATAAACGACAAAGGCGAATAAATGAAACAGAAAGCAGAGGTAGAAAAATGATAAAGCAGGAATTATTCGGAAAAACTTCCCTTGGTGAAGAGGTCTATTCCTACACCCTTGAAAACGAAAGTGGTGTAAGAGTAGTTGTTTTAAGCTGGGGTGGCGTTATAAAGTCTATCGAAATACCCGACAAGAACGGCAACCTTACCGACGTTGTGCTGGGATACGATGATATGGAGGGCTATGAAAAGGGCTCCTCGTACTTTGGCGCGTTTATTGGAAGATACGGCAACAGAATTATAAATTCAACCTTTGACCTCAACGGGAAAACCTACACCCTGACAGCCAATAACGGTAACCACCACCTTCACGGCACCTTTGCACGCCGTGTGCTCGAGTCTGCCGTGGTTGGTGACAGCGTGGTTATGACCCTTATCAGTCCTCCCGAGGAGGAGGGATACCCCGGCACCTTGAAGGTGAGCGTGAAATATACCCTTACCGAAAGCTCTGGTCTTGTAATCGACTACGAAGCGGAGAGCGACGAGGATACACCCGTAAATCTTACTAACCACTCCTACTTCAACCTTAACGGAGAGGGCAAAGAAGGAATAGAAAGCCTTACTCTCACCCTGATTGCAGATAGATTCACTCCCTGCGCCAAGGGCGTTATCCCCACGGGCGAGATAGCAAGCGTTGAGGGAACTCCTTTTGACCTTCGCACACCCCGTCTTATGAAGGACGTAATCTTTGCTGAGCATCCTCAGGTGAAGGCGTTCAACGGCATCGACCACAATATGATTTTCCCCGACGGTATTGACGGAATGAAGCATTTTGCAACCCTTTCCTCCTCTGTTACGGGAATTAAAATGGATTGCTATACCACCGAGATTGCCGTTCAGCTTTATACGGGTAATGGAATAGTAAACGACCACGCGCCATACGGCAAGGGCGAAAAGAAATATCAGAACTACGGCGCACTTTGCCTTGAAACTCAGCACTATCCTGCATCCCCCAATTTCTCCCATTTTCCGTCTACCGTTCTTAAAAAGGGCGACAAGTACCATAGCACCACCGAATACAGATTCAGCGTGGAGAAATAATGGCTAAAAAGCACAGATTTGCGAAAGCGTACGTGGAGATTACCAATACCTGCAATAAAAGCTGTTCCTTTTGCCACGGCACTAAAAGAAAACCAAGACAAATGACGAAGGACGAGTTTTTACTCGTCCTTGATAGGTTAAAGCCCTTTACGGAATATATTTATCTCCACGTTCTCGGCGAGCCTATGAGCCACGGGGAAATACTTGACTTTGTCCGTGTGGCAACCGACGGGGGATATAAGGTCACTATAACCACCAATGGCACCTACGACCTCTTACCGCTTCTTGAAACGGGCGTCTATAAGGTGCAGATATCTCTGCACAGCTTTGAAAATGATGACGAAGAGAATAAAAGAGCGTATGTTGAAAGACTGGTGTCTTTTGCCAAGGCGGCATCAGAAAAGGGCATCATCGTCAGCTTCAGACTCTGGAATTTTAGTGAGGGAAAGGACGAAAACGCCTTTGTCCAAGGGCTTCTGTCCACTGCCTTCGGCGTTGATTGCAGGGCTGATAGGGTGGGCGACGTTACCCTTGGCGAGAATATTTTCTTGAATTACGCTACCCGTTTTGAGTGGCCTGATATGAATGCAGAGGTGGTCTCCCCGCAGTTTTGTATGGGGCTTCGGGACCAGATTGCCATACTCTCCGACGGAACGGTTGTTCCCTGTTGTCTCGATGCCGAGGGGGATATAGCACTTGGCAATATTTTTTCAGCCGAGCTTGACGAGATTATTTCTTCTCATAAGGCGCGCGCCATCTACGACGGCTTCAGCACTCGCCGTGCCACAGAGCCTCTTTGTAAGAGGTGCTCATATGCCAAAAGGTTTGATAAACAGTTGTGAAAGCCTCGCTTTCACAACTGTTTTTGCTTTGTCAAAGCAACCACCAGCAGTGCTGGTGGCACCAAAAAGCTTTAGCTATGAGTAGAAAAAGAATCCTCCTTCGTTTATAATGAGGAGTGGGTTTGCCAACCACGACCAAAAAACGAAGGAGGAATCAAGTAATGAGAC
>JAZSLY010000100.1:0-15818 GCA_045535585.1 Eubacteriales bacterium | reverse complement strand
CGGCACTCCCACATAATCTCCTCGCTCTTTTCAAATACCTGCTGCATTTCGATGTTTGAAAGGAGCTTGCGGTATCTCTCCTCGTGTGTCTTTTCGATAGCTGCAACCTTTCTGAACTGCTCTGCAAGCTCTGCGAAGCCTTCCTCGTCTGCTTCCTTTGCGAAGGTAGCGTACATATCGGTCCACTCGTAGTTTTCACCGTCAGCGGCTGCTGCAAGGTTCTGTGAGGTATTACCTATACCCGACAAAGCCTTAAACCAGAGCTTTGCGTGCTCCTTTTCGTTGTTTGCGGTTTCCTCGAAGATAGCGGCAATCTGCTCGTAGCCCTCCTTCTTTGCAACAGAAGCAAAGTAGGTGTACTTGTTTCTTGCCTGAGACTCGCCTGCAAATGCGTCGCGAAGGTTCTGTTCTGTCTTTGTTCCTTTAAGTTCCATAATTTTCTCCTTTTCTTATTATAAAATTGTGCCGTTATTGGCAGTAAGCTCTTCAAAATAATTGATTTTTGTAAGCTGGTGATAGGGCATTACCCAAAGAGTGCCGATGCCGAGAGCTATCGAGCCTACAATATACCAGCCGATGAAGGACAAGTCAAGGATGAAAAGGTCCATCTTGTGACCTCTGGTCAAGCTGTGCCTTTGCTTTTTCCTTCAATCCCACTCTATCCATTATTATAACCTCCGTCTCAACTGTTTATTTAGCTTTGGTGGAAATTTCTACTGTTATTTTTGAGATAAATTCGTCGATGGTCATAGAAGCCATATCGGTCTCGCCCCTACGGCGTACGGAAACGGTGCCCGTCTCCTCCTCCTTATCGCCCACAACCAGCATATAAGGAATCTTTGCCATCTGTGCTTCTCTTATTTTGTAGCCCGTCTTTTCTGCTCTCTTGTCGCTTTCGACTCTTACGCCTGCACGCTCCAGCTTTTCAACGAGAGCGTCGGTGTAGTCGTTATTTCTGTCGGTGATGGGCAGAATTCTAACCTGGGTCGGAGCAAGCCAGGTGGGAAGTGCGCCTGCGTACTTTTCAATAAGCAGGGCGAGAGTTCTCTCGTAACAGCCGAGAGAGGTACGGTGAATGATATAGGGTGTCTTCATTGAGTTGTCGGAGTCAACGTATTCCATACCGAACTTCTTTGCAAGAAGCATATCTATCTGGATAGTAACGATAGTGTCCTCTTTACCGAATACGTTCTTGCACTGAATGTCAAGCTTGGGTCCGTAGAACGCCGCCTCGTCAATGCCTATTGCGTAATTTTCAGCGCCGAGAAGCTTGTCAAGAAGCTCTCCCATTATCTTCTGGGCTTCGTCCCATTGCTCAGGAGTGCCCTCGTACTTGTCGGTACGGTTGGGATCCCACTGTGAAAATCTGAAGGTACAATCCTCCCAGAGACCTACGGTTGAAAGAACGTCCTTTGCAAGAGAAAGGCAGGCTTCAAACTCCTCTGCAAGCTGGTCGGGACGAAGGACGATATGTCCCTCGGAGATAGTGAACTGACGCACTCTTATAAGTCCGTGCATTTCGCCCGACTCCTCGTTTCTGAAGAGAGTGGAGGTCTCACCGAGACGCATGGGAAGGTCACGGTAGGAGCGCTTTCTGTTGAGGAATACCTGATACTGAAAAGGACAGGTCATAGGACGGAGGGCAAAGCACTCCTTGGTATAGTCGTCGGGGTCACCCATAACGAACATTCCGTCAAGGTAGTGGTCCCAATGTCCTGAAATCTTGTAAAGCTCACGCTTAGCCATAAGAGGTGTTTTGGTAAGAAGGTAGCCCCTCTTCTCCTCCTCGTCCTCTATCCAGCGCTGAAGTCTCTGTATGGTGCGTGCGCCCTTTGGCAGAAGAATGGGGAGTCCCTGACCGATAGAGTCAACGGTTGTGAAATATTCAAGCTCACGGCCAAGCTTGTTATGGTCGCGCTTCTTTGCCTCCTCAAGCTGTGCAAGATGTGCCTCAAGCTCGGGCTTTGATGCGAAAGCGGTACCGTAAATTCTGGTGAGCATCTTGTTCTTTTCGTTGCCTCTCCAGTATGCACCAGTCGCCGACATAAGCTTAACAGCCTTTACGGCAGAGGTGTAGGTTACGTGAGGGCCTGCGCAGAGGTCGGTATAGTCGCCCTGCTTGAAGAAGGAGAGCTCCGCATCCTCGGGGAGATCGTTAATAAGCTCGATTTTATAAGGCTCGTCCTTCATAAGAGCGAGAGCTTCCTCTCTTGGAAGAGTAAACCTTTCAAGCTTCAGGTTTTCCTTGATTATCTTCTTCATCTCGGCTTCGATCTTTTCAAGCGCTTCTTCGTTGAAGCCGCCCTCTATATCAAAGTCGTAATAGAAGCCGTCCTTGATAGACGGGCCTATGGCAAGCTTGGCGTCGGGATAAAGACGCTTAACCGCCTGGGCAAGCACGTGGGACGCAGTATGGCGAAGAGCATCCCTGCCAATCTGTTCTTCAAATGAGTGTTCTTCGATAACACCGTTCTGTAAAATTACTTTCATTTTTTCCTCCTCTTGTATAAATAAAAAACGCACCCTTGCCCAACGGGTCAAGGGTGCAATGCACGGTTCCACCTTGTATTTAACTTAATACGCTTAACGCGCGCTCACGGCAATATTTTCATACGCGGCTCTTGGAGCGGTCTTCATTTGATATTTCACAAGAAGCTTTCAGCACACGCTTCTCTCTCTGGGGAGAAACCTTCAAACTACTCTTTCCAGTCAATGCCTTTAGAAAATTATATTACAATTTATAGTTTTTGTCAAGGTTTTTTTGCTTATTCCATAATACTTTTCACGATTTCATCGCACATTGTATCAAGGGCGAGACGGCTGTCGTCGTTAAGTGCCGACTTAACGGTTACGGTAGTATCAAGGTAGGTCATATTCTTGCAGGGCGCAAAAAGCTCCTTCATAAGCTTTGCGCTAACAGGTGCCCAGGAGCCATTCTCTATAAAAGAGAGAGTTCTGTTTTGTATATTGTGGCAGACAAGCTCTCTGATAAACGACTCCATAGTAGGAAATACCTGCATATTATAGGTAACCGAAGCGAGAACGATATTGCTGTATTCAAAGGCTGCCGAAATCAGTTCCGACTCGGGAACCACCGACACGTCGAAGACCTGACACCTGATGCCCCTTTCAAAAAGAGCACGGGCAAGGTAGGTCACAGCCTTTTCGGTGTTGGTATAAATTGATGCATAGGCAATCATAACCCCTGCCTTTTCTGGAGTATAGCTGCTCCAGAGGGCGTATTTTGAAATAATATTGGAAAAATCCTTTCTCCAAACGGGACCGTGAAGCGGACAGATATAATTGAAGTCAAGCGCTCCCGCTTTTTTCAAAAGCGACTGTACCTGAGGACCGTATTTGCCAACTATGTTGGTGTAATACCTGCGTGCCTCGCTCATATACTCTCTTTCAAAATCCACCTCGTCGGCAAAGAGAGCGCCGCCCAATGCGCCGAAGGTACCAAAGGCGTCGGCGGAAAAGAGCACCTTATCCTTGGTGTCAAGGCTGACGATGACCTCGGGCCAATGTACCATAGGAGCAGTCTTGAACACGAGCTCGTGCTCACCGAGGGAAAGAGTATCCCCGTCCCCTACTATTATATATTTATGCTCGATATTGAAAAATTGCTTTATAAGCTTTTCCCCCTGAGCGCTGGTTACGATAACGGCGTCGGGGTATTTTTCAATAATATCAAAAAGGAGTGCCGAGTGGTCGGGCTCTATGTGATGAAGAACGATATAGTCAAGGTTTTTTCCGTCAAGAGCGCCTTCAAGGTTTTCCATAAAGGGTCTTGCAACCGCCTTATCAACGGTATCTATGAGTGCGTTTTTTTCGTCAAGAATGACGTAGGAATTATAAGAAACGCCCTTAGGTATGGAATACACGCCCTCGAACAGAGCAAGTCTTCTGTCATCGGCTCCTATATAAACAATATCGGGAGTAATATTACGCAAATTCTTCATTTTAAAATCCTTTCGTCTAAAAGCTTTGCAGATAATTATACTATTTTTTAATTCATTTGTCAATATTATGGGCGTGCGGAGGTTGTTTTAAACCATTTTGTTGAAAACCCGTGGTCACGAATGAATAAATATGCCAAAAATTGTATGATATTTTAGTGTTTTCCCGTTAATATTCATAAAAAATGAAATTTTTCTCATATTTATTGTTACTAAATTAAAATATATATTGACAATCTCCGTATTAAATTGTATAATTGTATACAATCTGATACTTTGTATACAATCATACAAAATATGCAAAGCGTTAATTTCGGAAGGAGATAAAAAATGATTGAAATTTCTTCTAAAACTAATTTACTTGAGCAGAAATCCTATAAGTATTCGTTGCAGGACATAGCAGAGCCCAATCTATACCGTGAGATATATCCCTACAACAGCGTGCCGATGGTTGCGTTTAACCACCGCCGAGTGCCTATGGGTATGCCTCAGGAAATATGGATTACGGACACCTCCTTCAGAGACGGTATGCAGTCACAGGCTCCATACACTCCAAGACAGATAATAGAATTATATAAGCTTATGTCACGCCTTGGCGGACCTAACGGCATCATTCGCCAGACAGAGTTTTTCGTATATAGTGAAAACGACCGCAAGGCACTGGTGGGCTGTCAGGAATTGGGTCTTAAATTCCCTGAGATAACAACCTGGATAAGAGCAAGTCTTAACGACTTTAAGCTTATTCGCGATATGGGAATAAAGGAGACGGGCGTTCTTGTTTCCTGCTCCGACTATCATATATTTAAAAAGCTTGGTATGACGAGAGGTCAGGCGCTGGAGCATTATAAGAAAACCATCAGCGCGGCGCTGGAGCTTGGCATCAGACCAAGATGTCACTTTGAGGATATCACACGTGCCGACTTCTACGGCTTTGTTCTTCCCTTCGTAAACGAGCTTCAAAAGATGTCACGTGAATCGGGCATTCCCATCAAGATTCGTGCCTGCGATACGATGGGATATGGTGTTCCCTTCTCCGAGGTTGCTCTTCCCCGAAGCGTACCGGGTATCATATACGGCTTGCAGCACTATGCAGACGTGCCCAGTGAGATGATCGAATGGCACGGACACAATGACTTCTATAAGGGCGTTGCAAACGCCACTTGTGCGTGGCTCTACGGCGCATCCTCGGTAAACTGCTCTATGCTGGGTATCGGCGAGCGCACCGGTAACGTACCCCTTGAAGCTATGGTTATGGAATATGCCTCCCTCAGAGGAACGCTTGACGGAATAGACACTACCGCAATTACCGAAATTGCAGAGTTCTTTGAAAAGGACATCGGCTACCAGATTGGTTCTATGACTCCCTTCGTAGGCGAGAATTTCAATTCCACGAGAGCGGGCATTCACGCAGACGGACTTATCAAGGACGAAGAAATATACAATATTTTCGATACCGACAAGCTTCTCAACAGACCTGCGCAGGTTACCGTCAGCAGTACGTCAGGTCTTGCCGGAATTGCTTATTGGCTCAATGCACACTACAAATTAAAAGGAGAAGAAGCCCTGACTAAAAAGGACCCGATAGTTGCCTTTATAAAGGATTGGGTAGATAAGGAATACAACAACGGCAGACAGACCGTTATAAGCACGGAGGAAATGGAACACCTTGTGCTTGAATTCAGAAAGAACGAGGAAAAGTAATATGGGACTTACAATAGCACAAAAGATTATTAAAGCGCATCTTCTTGAAGGAGATATGACTCCCGGCTCGGAGATAGCGCTGAGAATTGACCAGACGCTTACTCAGGATGCTACGGGTACAATGGCGTACCTTGAATTTGAATCAATTGGAATTAAAAGAGTAAGAACGGAGCTTTCGGTGGCATACATCGACCACAATACTCTGCAGTCAGGCTTTGAAAATGCAGACGACCACCGTTATATTCAATCGGTGGCAAAGAAATACGGTATACGTTTTTCACGCCCGGGTAACGGAATCTGCCATCAGGTTCATCTGGAGAGATTCGGTAAGCCCGGCAAGACCCTTATAGGCTCCGACAGCCACACCCCCACGGGAGGCGGTATCGGTATGCTTGCTATGGGTGCAGGCGGAATGGACGTAGCGGTTGCTATGGGTGGCGGTGCGTACTACATAACGATGCCAAAAATGATTAAGGTTAATCTGACGGGTAAGCTTCGCCCCTGGGTGAGCGCAAAGGACGTCAGCCTTGAAATACTCCGCATACTCTCTGTTAAGGGTGGCGTCGGTTATATAATCGAGTGGGGCGGTGAGGGTGTTTCCACGCTTTCCGTGCCTCAACGTGCTACCATAACCAATATGGGAACAGAGCTTGGTGCTACTACCTCTATATTCCCATCCGACGAGGTTACCCGTGCTTTCCTTGAAAGTCAAGGCAGAGGCGAGGATTACACTCCCTTGTCCTCCGACCCCGACGCAGTATACGACAGAATTATAGATATTAACTTGTCCGAGCTTGAGCCCTTGCTTGCTTGTCCTCACTCTCCCGACAACATCAAGAAGGCGTCGGAGCTTTCCGACGTCAAGGTAGACCAGGTTTGTATAGGCTCCTGCACCAACTCTTCCCTTGCCGATATGCTGAAGGTTGCGGCAATTCTGAAGGGCAAGACCATTGACCCCAGCGTCAGCCTTTCCGTGTCCCCCGGCTCAAAGCAGGTTCTTGCAATGCTTGCAGACTGCGGTGCCCTCTCCGACATTATAGCATCGGGCGCGAGAGTGCTTGAATGTGCTTGCGGTCCTTGCATCGGTATGGGCTTCTCGCCCAACTCAGCAGGCGTTTCACTCAGAACCTTCAACCGTAACTTTGAAGGAAGAAGCGGTACGCGCGACGGTCAGGTTTATCTGGTTTCACCCGAGCTTGCGGCGGCATCTGCCCTTACGGGATACATTACAGACCCCAGAACTCTCGGCGACTGTCCAGAAATCACAATGCCCGACAAATTCAAGATAAACGACTCGGCGGTTATTCTTCCTGCAAGCGAAGAGGAAGCAGACAGTGTAGAGGTGCTCCGCGGTCCTAACATCAAGCCCTTCCCCGAAGGAGAAGCGCTTCAGGATACTCTTTCGGCAACTCTCTCACTCAAGGTGGGTGACAACATCACGACAGACCACATTATGCCTGCGGGTGCGAAAATTCTTCCCTACCGTTCCAATATCCCCTATCTTTCAAAGTTCTGCTTCGGTGTTTGCGACGAATCTTTCCCCGAGCGCGCAAAGGAGCTGGGACGCTCGATAGTGGTGGGTGGCTCAAACTACGGTCAGGGCTCGTCCCGTGAGCACGCGGCGCTGGTTCCCCTTTACCTTGGAGTAAAGGCGGTAATTGCAAAGAGCTTTGCAAGGATTCACGCGGCAAACCTGATAAACGCAGGTATTATTCCTCTTACCTTCAAAAACGCAGACGATTACGACAAGTTAAACGAGATGGACGAGCTTGAGATTTCAGGTCTCTTCAAGGCGCTGGAGGCAGGAGAAGCAACACTTACAAATAAAACCACGGGTGACAAGATAGCGCTTTCCTGCGAGTTTTCCGAGCGTCAGCAAAAAATGCTCCTTGCAGGCGGACTTTTGAAGTACACAAAGGGTAATTAAAGAAGGAGAAATAAAATGGAAAAGATAAAAATGCTCACCCCACTCGTTGAGATGGACGGCGACGAAATGACAAGAATTCTCTGGAAAACGATAAAGGACGAGCTTATTCTTCCTTTCGTTGACCTTAAGAGTGAATACTACGACCTGGGACTGCCCGAAAGAGAAAAGACAAAGGACAAGGTTACCTGGGATTCTGCCTACGCTACACAGAAATACGGCGTTGCAGTAAAATGTGCTACTATTACCCCCAACAAGCAAAGAGTTGAGGAATACAATCTTTCTGAAATGTGGAAGAGCCCTAACGGAACTATCCGTTCGGTGCTTGACGGAACGGTTTTCCGTGCCCCCATTATTATCGACTCCATAAAGCCTGTTGTAAAAAATTGGAAGAAGCCCATTACCATTGCCCGTCACGCATACGGAGACGTATACAAGGCAACCGAAATGAGACCCGAAATCGAGGGTAAGGCAGAGTTTGTATTTACCGACAAGAACGGACACGAGACCCGTGAGACGATATATGACTTTGAGTGTCCCGGTGTCCTTCAGGGTCAGTACAACAAGGACTCCTCTATCAAGTCCTTTGCTCACTCCTGCTTCAAATACGCCATTGACACAAAGCAGGACCTTTGGTTCTCCACGAAGGACACTATCTCCAAGAAATACGACCAGACCTTCAAGCTCATTTTTCAGGAGATTTACGAGAATGATTACAAAGCAAAGTTTGAAGAGCTTGGAATAGAGTATTTCTATACCCTTATCGACGACGCCGTTGCACGTGTAATAAGAAGCGAAGGCGGATACATCTGGGCTTGCAAGAACTACGACGGCGACGTTATGAGCGATATGGTTTCAACCGCATTCGGCTCACTTGCTATGATGACCTCCGTCCTTGTTTCACCCGACGGAAAGTACGAATATGAAGCGGCGCACGGAACTGTTACACGCCACTATTACAAATATCTCAAGGGCGAAGAGACCTCCACTAACCCTATGGCAACGATTTTTGCCTGGTCGGGTGCTCTCCGTAAGAGAGGTGAAATGGACTCACTGCCCGCTCTTCAGGAATTTGCCGACAAGCTTGAAGGTGCGTGCATTAAAACCCTTGACGATGGAATTATGACAAAGGACCTCGTTGGTCTTGTGGACGAAGGCTTTGAAGCAAAGGCTGTCAACTCCACGGATTTCATTAAGGCTATAAGAGAAAGACTGGAAGCTTCACTTTAATTTTTTAGGCAAAAAATCAGGGCTGTAAAAATTCTTTTTGAATTTTTACAGCCCTTCGGTATTTCAGGATATTCGTGCAAACTGCGTCTTATCTTTTTTTCACGTTAATTTGTTTTAATTTCCTTTTTTTCTGACAGTGCTTTTTTCAATTCATCATAGTCGGGTGTTACGTATGCCGTCCAATGAGTCGTGTAGGTTACAAAGCCAGGCTTGGATTGAGGAGGCTTTTTAACGTATCTTACCTGCGTATAGTCGACGGCTACGTTCTCGCCCTCAACGGAGGAATGCATTGCGGCAAGGCTTGCAGCAAAGGTAAAGTCCTCACTTGGCGGCTCCTCTCCGTCGGTCTTTAAAATAACGTGGCTTCCTGCGCTGTTCTTCACGTGGAACCACCAGTCGTTCTTCTCTGCAAATCGGGTGGTGAGATAATCGTTTTGCAGATTATTCTTGCCGATATATACCTCTCTGCCCGAGGGGGCGGTAGTACAAATAGGCTTCAGCTTTTTCTTTTTGTCCGCCATTTTTAAATTCTTTTTGTCCCTCTTGGCATAGCCCCACAAGGAAAGCTCCTCTCTCAATTCGTCAAGGTCAGCTTCGCTTTCGGCACGGGAGAGACTGTCCAGCACAGCGTCTATATACAAAAGCTCTTTTTTAGCTTCGTCAATCTGGTCTGCAAGTATTTTGCGGGCATTTTTTTTGCGGTTATATTTTTTGTAATAGCTTTGCGCGTTCTGGGAGGGAGAAAGCCTCTCGTCCAGAGGCACCTTTACCTCGGGGTAACCGTCTTTGGAGTAGTCGGTTGCCACAACGAAGGTGTCTCCGCGCTTTATTCTATACATTTCCTGAGAAATAAGGTCGCCGTAAAGCCGATATTCCTCCATAGACTCGGCATCAACAAGCTCTGCCTCCTGAGAGTCGATCTTCTTCAAGAGTCTGTTCTGGCTTTTGAGAAGAAGGTGGAAAATATCCTGAGAGCGTTGCTTTATCCTTTCCGCCTTGTCCTTCGTAGAAAAGAAGGTGTCGATAAGCGTTGATATGCTATCCACGGTCTTGACTATTGCCTTATTTTCATATTGTCTTATTTCGATGAAGGAATATTCAAAGGGCTCGGAGGGTGTTTCCGTTCTGTAAAGCAGGGTGGGTATCACCCTTTCGTCAGCGAGAGCGGTATAGAAGGATGAAAAGTGAAACCACAGCTTGTCGGTGTCAATTTCTCCGAGAAGTGAAGCGGAGTTACCGCTTGCCCTGAAAACTGCTTCTCTTGCCACGATGGGCGCAACGCCGAGGAAAGTGCCCGTAAGGGCGCGCTCGGCTAACGCCGTCGTATCGCTTGAGGAAAGTGCCTTTATAAAATCCTCTTTTTTAAGGCTTACGGGGGAAACCTTGTTTTGTGACGGTGGCATCTCGTAGCGCATACCGACGATCATAGGTCGCTGGGACGAGGTGGAAAGGTCATTGGTGCGAATAGCACCGAGGATTTTGTACCCGCCGTCGCAGAATACGATATTGCTGTACTTGCCCATAATTTCGGCAATAAGAAACTTTTTGGACAGGTCGCCCATATCGTCTCTCGAATCGAATTCTATTTCAACCACTCTTTCAAAATCCCGTTGTCTTACGGCGGTAAGACGGGCGGTGGAAAGATGTTTGCGAAGGAGCATACAAAAGGAGGGGGGAACGTTTGGGTTTTCCTTTTGAGTATTGCTCAGGTGAATACGGGGATTATTGGAGCTGGCAGAAACCACAAGGCGATAGTTTTCTCGCCCTACGTGCAACAGTAAGTGTATTTCATCGCGCTCGGGCATATTGACCTTGTCAACTCTTGCACCGCCAAAGCCGTTCTTATCCCCTATTATTTTGTTAAGTTCGCAAGCGACAGCGCAAACCATTCCTGCGTCAAAAGCCATATTTTATATCCTTATCCAATCTATATATTCAAGGGTGTCACGATTTTGCAGGGGTCGACGTCGTAAAATCTTACGGCGTCAATGCCGAATTTAGCCTTTATTGCGTCGGCAAAGGCGTCTACGCAAATCTTTTCCGTTCCAAAGTGTCCTGCGTCTATCATAGTAATGCCATATGGCATCTCCTCGCGGACGACGCTATACGAAATATCTCCCGTGACAATGGCGTCGGCACCCAGTGTGTGAGCGAGGTGGATAAAGCCTTTTCCGCCTCCGCCAACTACGGCAACTCTTTTAATACTTCTCTTACCTTCGTAGAAAAGCACCTCTGTGTTAAGTCTTTCTGCTACAACAGAAGCAAATTCAGCGGGGGTACATTCCTCCACCTCCCCTATTCTGCCCATTGGCGTTTCCCCATCAAAGCCGAAGGGCGTGGGGGTGGAGAGAGCAAGCCTTTTTGCAAGACAAGCGTTCATTCCGTTTTCGGCGCTGTCAAACCTTGTGTGATAGGATAAAACCGAAATCCCCGACCTTATAAGCCGTGCTATCATCTTCATTTTCGGGGAGGAATCTATATGCTTTATGGCATCAAAAATCAACGGGTGGTGGCTGATTATCAGGTTTGCACCATTCTCTACGGCAGTGTCTACGGCGTCATCGGTAACGTCAAGAGTTACCAATATGCCCTTGACGTCACACGCGCCGTCGGTGACTATCATATCTCCGTCGTTGTCCCAATTTTCGCTTAAAGAGCGTGGGTAAATGGAGTCGAAATAGTTTTTTATATCAGCAATTTTCATTGTTTTGCCCCTTTACGTCTTTTAATAAAAGCTGTATTTCCCGTCTTAATCTATTTTCCTCTACGGTAGAGAGCCCTGCTTCCCTTTTTCCGTAAATCTTATTATCCAAATCGTGAGTGATAAGGGATAAAAGGTCGCAGAAAAGTCCGATTTTGTCACTGCTTTTATACCTTTGGATATCCCCGACAAGACACTCTATATCGCTTGGGCTTCTGACTTTTCCGTCATAAAAAACCGAGAGGACAGTATAAAGCTTTCCGTCCTCCTTAACGAGAGTCTCGCCGTCAATGACAAAACCGTTTTCTAAAAGTGAGCGCCTTAAAAAAGGCACCTTGGTCATAGGCTGCAATACCATATGTATATTTTCGTTCTTTAAAAATTCAGCCGAGGATATGATGGAGAAAATAAGCTCTCCGCCCATACCTGCAATGATAAATTCGTCGGCAAGGCCTTCAAAATACGCCGCGCCGTCGGTGAGAACGGGGGTTATCACATCCGAGAGTCCCCTCTCCTCTATATTGGCACGGGCTCTCTCAAGAGGTCCTTCGCCAATATCCGATGCGTATGCCTTTTTGCATCTTCCGCTTTCCAACAGAGCAATAGGCAGATAGGCATGGTCGGTGCCGATATCTGCCACTACTCTGCCGTCACGCACGAAGCACGATATTGCATCAAGGCGTTTTGGAAGTTTGATTTTCATTTGAAGCTTACTTTGAAGCAAGATAGTCGTTGATCTTGTCAACAAGCTCGTCTGCGTCGGTTCCGTGCACTGCGCAAGCCTCTTCAATAGACTCGCCTCTTGCGGAAGGACAGCCAAGACAATGCATTCCTATTTCAAGGAAGAACTTACCGGTTTCTCTGTCGTAGTCAAGAATGTCTCCGATGATTGATTGCTTTGTTACCTTTTCCATAATTTTTCTCCTTTGTTTTTTTATTTATTATAATTTAATTATAACCTAATTTTGTTTTACCGTGAATACGTATTTTTTTATAAGCTTTACGCCAACGCACACCAAAGACGGTATGAGTCCTACAAGTAATGACATCGCCGTCGTTTGAAAATCGGGTGCCTTGACTCCGATGAGTGATGCAAGAGGGGGCACAAAAACGAAGAGCGCCGTTATTGCAAGAGAGGTCAAGGTGCCGATAAGCATATTTGGGCTTTTGAAGGAATTAGTTTCAAAAATATCCTCTGCGCTCAATGCAAACGAAAGGAACACTGTGCTTGAAACAAGGGTGATAAACGCCCCTGCGGACGATGAAGCGACCGGGGACGTGAGTCCCGAAAGGGTTATTACCACTCCGCTGACAAATCCTGAGATAATGGGAATGAGGAAAATATTTTGAAAGTTAATTTCAAGATTTTGAGCGCCGAAGGTGTTTTTCATTTCGTCGCCCGTAAGCCCTCTCGTTGATAGCGCCAGTAATATGGGAAGCGCAACGAGTGCAGAATACACCAATATTGCAAGGGGCGTAAATTGTGGCGCACCCGTAAAGATTATGGGTAAAACCGACGAAAACAGCAGAATGGCTTGAAGAGAAACAAATAGCTGAAGCATCTGCCGTGTGTTGTGATAGATTGAACGGGCGTATTTTATACACTCTGGCAGAAGCTCAAAGCCTCCGTTGATTATTATGTCGGAGTTCTGCGCCACAGCCGTGTCGGAAGCGCCTGCCTCTGAAAATGAGACGTCCGATTCAATTACAAGCTGAAGGTCGTCCACGCCCGATGAGGTTACCGCCACGATATCTCCCTCCGCCTTTCTGAAGAAGGCTATCTTTGCCTTGTTTTCGGGAAGAATGGACATAAAGAGCTTATAGTCCTTTATATCCGCGCGGAACATTCCCTCGTCAAGCGCCGACAGCTCGTTTTGATTTACCGTCCTTTCTCCGTCGTGAAGTATGGAGAGGCTCTTGGCAAAGGAGGTTGCGGTGTAGGGGGCTTCGTTTGTCATAAGCACCACGTCGGTGCCCGACTTTTGCAGAACGTTTACGGCGCTTGCCGCATCCGCCTTGATAGGAGTATGCACGCCAATATATCCGCGGAAGGTATAGCCAGAGTCGGAATCGATAAGTCCCCTGCCCTCTCGGTATTCCACCTTTTTGGTGGCAATTGCCAGAACGCCCTCGTTGCCCGAGGAAATGGTGTTAGCCACGTCGATAAGCCTTCGGCGTGATCTGGCATCAAGAATGGACGAGCCCTCGCTTTCGGGGAAGGTGCAGGTCCTGAGTACCCTTTGAGGAATGCCTATGGAAACAACGTAAAATTCGCTGTCCATAAAATAGATTATTCGGCTCATTCCGTTAATTTCGGTATACGGGCGTCTTTCAAGAACCAGATACCTCTCGGAAAGAGACTCCTGAGACAAGCCAAGCTCTGCGCCCTGACTGATAAGTGAGCGCTCGATGCTCACACCGTTATACAGAACGCTGTCGTTGGTCCTTGAGCTTGCCATAACCGCCAGCTCAAACAAGGCTCTGACGTCGGCGTCTATGGCGTTATTGAATTTTTTCTTTTCTCCGTTAACGTAGATAGTGTTGGGCTTCGGAGCAGAGTATCGGAAGTATCGGCTGTTATCCACGATTACACAGCTGACGTCACAAAGTCTGTCTATTACGCTCATATCACGGACAACGCAACCCTTTTTCAAAAGCTTCATTGTACCGTGAGACAGGGTCAGGTCGAAAAAGTCGAGAATGAGGTCGGGCATAGCGCCCACCGCCAGTGTGACGAAAAGTAAAAGAGTTTCAAAAGCGCCTATTCCCTTGGTAATGCCCCATATGAACATAAAAAAGGTGGCGAGAATCCAAACGAGAGAGACCTGATGCGAAATGAAGGAGGATACCTCGTATATTTTGGTTTTATGGGCGTGCTTTGAACGGGAGGTAAGCTTGTTGTGCTTATCGTAAACGTCCCTGCCCAGATTACAGACAAGCACCTTGGCGCTTCCCGACATTACCACGCTTCCTGCGAAGAGGATACATTCGTAGTACGGAACGCCCTTTCCGCTTAGAACCGAGTCCTGAGTGACCTTGATTACGGGAGTAGAGTTACCCGTAAGCTGAATTTCGGAAACGCGGAGTGCGTCCTGCCACAAGACGAGTGCGTCACAAGGGACGACGTCGCCTAATTTCAGGGTCATTATATCGCCGGGGACGAGAGCGGAGAATTCAACCTCCGTTTCCCTTCCGTCCCTTATTACGCTTGCTTTTGAAAGGTTACTGTTTAAAAGAGAGGAAACCTTTTTGGAATACCTTTTTGCCAGCACTCTGAAGAGTAGATAAATCAGGGAAAAGAGTGTCAAGGCAAGGAGGGCGCGCCCTCCTGAGCCAAGTGCAAAAAGCAGTATTGACAAAAGAATAAAGAGGGCGGGCATCACGTCGCCGAAAATACCCCTGATGCTCTCCGACAGAGACGAAGAAGCCTTGTCGGTACAAAATTCTCTTCTGTTTCTTTCTACGTCCTCGCTCTTAATGCCTTTTTCGACGTCAGTATTCAATATTGACATCAGCTTCGTTGCATTAATTTCAAGCAAATTCATTTTTATTTAAAATCCACCTCAATAAGTCCTTCGGAAATCCTGATATCAACGGCAGAAATACCGCTTTCGTAGGACGTTATCATCTTTTCTGCAATTTTATCCTCGATATTGGTCTGGATATAGCGCCTTACGTTGCGTGCTCCGTACTTGTCGCTGTAGGAATTCTTTGCGATATAGCTTACCGCCTCGTCGCTCCAGGTAAACAGAATAGCCTTCTTGTCAAGGACAGCCTTCAGGTCAAATAGCTGAATTGAAACTATCCTTTCAATCTCCTGAAGTCCAAGTCGGTTGAAGGTGATTATCTCGTCCACACGGTTAAGGAATTCGGGACGCAGGAATTCACCCAGCGCCTTCTCGGTTTTTTCGGCGTCACGGGTAATGCTGTTGCCTGCGAAGCCCGAAACGTTGCTTTGGGATGCAGAGCCTGCGTTGGTGGTCATTATGAGGATAGCGTTCTCGAAATTGACCTGCTTTCCGTGGGCGTCGCTGATAGTTCCGTCGTCAAGTATCTGCAAAAGAATATTCATTACGTCGGGGTGCGCCTTTTCTATCTCGTCAAACAAAACTACCGAGTAGGGCTTACGGCGAATTTTTTCGGTAAGCTGACCTGCCTCGTCGTATCCCACGTATCCGGGAGGGGCACCGATTATTCGGGCTACGGAATGCTTCTCCATAAACTCCGACATATCAAGACTGATATGCGCCTCGGGAGAATCGAAAAGCTCGGACGCAAGGATTTTAACAAGCTCGGTTTTACC
>JAZSLY010000191.1:0-8195 GCA_045535585.1 Eubacteriales bacterium | reverse complement strand
GTTTCCTCCGGCAGCACTGTGACCACATCCTTCGTCATTACATCCTTGATCTGCATACATTCCTCCTGGTACTATTTTTTAATAAAACGGTTTCATTTTATTAAAAAGGCCCCACCGACGATGCCGGCAGGGCGTGTCTGTGAAAAGTATGCCAAAAAACGAGGGATTTATATCATATCGCAACCGAATGAAATGAGGTTATATAGCATTTGTGAAACAAATATATCGCACGAACGAAGAAAGAATATCGCCCAAAAACTTGTCAACTGAATTGTTTATAATTTTAAAATGAACTCAGCGATATAAATTTCCCTCGGAATTTTCGATATGTCTTGCAGACTCGATATGTGCTGACGTACTCGATACGTCGCTTTGCGACGAGAAAAGGAGTAAAAATGAAAAAGCTTATAGTCCTTTTGACGATTTTAGTTCTTTCCGTGTCCCTTGCATCCTGCATAAAGTCCGAAGAAAAGATACCCGAGGCAGTTGCGCCTGAAATAATCGAGCCTGAAATAACCGAGCCCGAGATAACCGAGCCCGAGATAACCGAGCCTGAAATAACCGAGCCCGAAGTAACCGAGCCTGAAATAACCGAGCCCGAGGTGACCGAGCCTGAAATAACCGAGCCCGAGGTGACAGAGCCCGAAGTGACCGAGCCCGAAGTGACCGAGCCCGAGATAACCGAGCCCGAGGTGACCGAGCCTGAAGTGACCGAACCCGAAATAATTGAACCCGAAATAATTGAACCCGAAGAGACGGTGGAGGAAGAGCCTATGGAGCTTAATTTGCCCGTATTACCCGAAAAGAAAAGCTGGGAAAACTACACCTTTGGAAAACCCGGTGATAAGACGGTTGAGGAGCAGAGAGCCGAAATAAAGGACGCTATGACCCGTGCTATTGGTATTACTCCCGAGGTGAAATATTACCCCGAATATAATCCCACCAAAAAGGGCTATGAGCACATAGAGGCGCTGACCTATGACTGCCTTGAATATAAGGGACAAAAGACGAAAAGCTTTGCTTATCTGGGCTTTCCCGAGGGAGCAAGCGCCGATAGCCCCGTTCCTGCGGTAGTGCTTATTCACGGAGGCGGAGGACACCCCTACGCCGAGTGGGTAAAGAGGTGGAACGCCAAGGGCTATGCGGCAATAGCTATGGAGACCACGGGGTGCTTCCCGGGACTTACCGACAGCGGTGAGCCCGTGGTTATCTACGGCGAGGGCGGAAACGACGGCAGCTTCGTTTACGAAATGGGTGCTTTTGCCGAGGATGGCTACACCCTCGCGCCCCAGCGCTCCTATCCCGAGACCTACACCGAGGTTGACGAGCAGTGGGCGTACCACGGGATTAGCGAGGTAATCCTTGCAAGCAATATTCTCCGTGCCGACCCGAGAGTAGATGGGGAGAATATCGGAATTACGGGTATCTCCTGGGGAGGAACTATGGTGCCTCAGGTTATAGGCTACGATAATCGCTACTCCTTTGCCATACCCGTTTACGGAGCTGCCTATATGGGCGACGAGACGAGGTCGTTCAGTAATTTTGCAAATGAATACGTTGACGCCCTCTGGGCATCCGAGAGAAACCTTGACAACGCAGGAGACATTGCGTTTTTCTGGTTCCACTATAACGACGACAACAATTTCGGCGTGCCGAGCTACGTTTATTCCTACGTTAAGACCTTCGGCACGAATAAGAAGAACGTGCTTTTGATGAAGGCTAATTGGGGTCACTCCCACGGCTCTGCCTGGGTGATGCAGCAGAATTACTGGTTTGCCGATTGGGTGACCTTCGGAGATAGCAAAAAAGGCTTCGTTACCTTTGAAACTCAGCCTTCGGGCAGGGAAGTGGAGTGCAGAATAAAGCTCCCCGAGGGCAGACGGGTGGCGGTTGACGCAAGAGTATGGTACATCACCGAGCCTATGAAATATGAGAAATTCGATAAGCATGGCAACGGTAAGCCCTACGTTTACCTGACGAGCGAGTGGCAGAACACGCTCGCCTGGCTTGAGGTGGACGAGGACACGGGCATCGTGCGAGGCACTATTCCCGAGAACGTGAAGGGATACTATATAAATCTTGAATTTAAGGTCAAGGGACAGATTTGTGAGTCAAGCTCTGTCTTTGTAAGCCTTGACTAAAGGAGTAAAATATGAAAAAACTTTGTCTTTACGGAACGCCATACCCCGAGGTAAAGAGCTATCACGATATGATAGACGCTGCCGCCTCCCTTGGCGTAGGTGCCGTAGAGTGCCTGAATATATATGAATTCAGCACTCCCGACCTTGAGGTCGCAAAAAGGCTGAGGGAATACGCCGACAGTAAGGGTGTTATTTTCCCTTGCTTCTCGGTGTTTGCAAGCTTTGCTTTTGAAGAGAAAAAAGCGCTCTTCGACTATGCCGAGATTGCAAAGATACTGGGCTCGCCCTACCTTCATCATACCGTTATCGGAGAAGCATTTGACCCGTCGAAAGTAGTTCCCCGTGCCGACGAGCTTTTTGAAAAGAGTATTCAGGCTATCCGTGAAATATACGATTACGCCGACGCCATTGGCATCAAGGCTATTTACGAGGAGCAGGGCTACATATTCAATGGAGTGAAGGGTATAGGACGGCTTCTTGACGAGGTGGCAAGACCCGTTGGTATCGTTGCGGATTTCGGCAATATATATCAGTCGGGCGACGACCTTTTTGATTATATCAACGCTTTTGGCGCGAGAGCGCTTCACGCACACATAAAGGACGTTATTATCACCGACGAGAACGTCAACGGAAAGGGACTTGCTACCCTTACGGGTAAATATATGTACTCTGCGCCCTTTGGCGAGGGACGAGTGAAAACAAAAGACGCCATAGCACTCCTGAAAGGGAAGGGCTATGACGGCTATTACGGTCTTGAATTCGGAATGAAGGACGCACCTTCAATGGCAAAGGCTATCGAGACTATTTCCGATATGCTATAAAGCCTGACGCCTTTTCATTCTCTGCCAGTTTATATACCCGTAGATATCGTTTGCAAGGAAGGCAACGAAGCAGACGGCAACCGAAATGTATTTCGTGTCGCTGACGCTTGCCAGCACCCACAGAACGATTAAAACCATATCGTTTGTGGCGTACGCCAGGGCGAAATAGGGGCTTCTTAAATAGGTGAGCGCCACCGCAACGAAGCTTGTGGTTACCGACACGGTGCTGGGGAGCAAATTCGCCGTGTTAAAATGCTTTAATATGAAATAAAAGGCAACGGTGACGACGAGCGCCATAGCTCCCGTCAGCCATATATCCCGACCCGTGAGGGCACGCACCCGTACCTCCGACTTTTTTTCGTCGTAGGGGTTTTTAAGCCAGGAGACGAGGGCAAAAACCGACATAGGCAGGGTCATACCGAGGTAGGTTATCATCTCGCCGTAATAGGCGAAGGTGTAGGAGATAGCGCCGTAAAAAAGGCTGAACACTATCATCAGCACCTGCCCGAAGGGGTTACCCTTGGCGCAGAAGATAAGGGACGTCACACCCAGAAGGGACGACACGAGAGCTAAATAATTTTCTTTGTCGAAAAGGAAAAAGGAGAAAAGGATAAGCCCTACCGACGAAAGCCAGAGAAGCTTCTCGGACGGGGAAAAATATTTCGGTTTATTCATTATACCTCCAAAAAAAGCATCCGTATGTATATCTTCAAAGACCTAACGATATACAAACGAATGCCAAAACATTCTACTACTCGGTAGCAGTTTATACAATATTTTGTTTTGTCTATTTTATCACTAAACGCCCGAAAAGTCAAGGGCTTCAGGAAAGAAGGAAATCGTTATGCAGAAGAAATACGGACGACTTATATTTTTTATAGTTTATCTTGCCTACACCTCCATATATATCGCAAGAATAAATCTGTCGGTGGCAAGCCCGGGACTTATCAGCGAGGGGGTTCTCGACACCGTGCAGATAGGTCTCCTTGGCAGTATATTCTCTACCCTCTACGCCGTAGGACGCCTTGTCAACGGCGGTATCAGCGACGTGACGCCCCCGTGGGTAATGCTCACCGCAGGTCTTACTCTTGCAGGCGTCAGCAATATTCTCATCAGCTTCTTTCCGCCCTTTATTGGAATTCTCATCCTCTGGCTCACCAACGCCTACGCCCAGTCAATGCTCTGGAGCTCGGTTTTGTGCGTTGTGTCAAGTCTCTACGACAAGGAGACTGCCAAGAAAAAGACCTCGGTTATGGTCACCTCGGTTGCAATGGGTAATATTTTAAGTATTATTATAAATACCTATCTTATCACTCGCTTCGGAACGAGATTTGCCTTTATCGTGCCGGGCGTGCTCACGGTAGTGCTGGGATTGCTCGTCTTTCTTGCTACACGCCACATCAAGCCCTCCGCCGAGACGGATAAGAAAACGCACGTTTCAATGTGGGCTCTTATAAAGAAAAAAGAAGTATTCACAATGATTGTCCCCGCAACTCTCCACGGCGTTATGAAGGACAATATCAGTCTGTGGATGGCGGTGTTCATCGTGGACACCTTCTCGGTTGACCTGACCACCTCCTCCTACTACATTCTGCTTATTCCAACTATTGGCTTTATCGGCAGAACTATTTATCCTGCCGTTTACAAGCTTTGCAAAAGCAGCGAAAACGCCGTGTCTCTACTGGGCTTCGTTATCAGCGCCCTCGCCTCCCTCGTGCTATGCTTTTCGGGAGTGGGCATTGTTCCCGCGGTGCTTTGTATGAGCATCATCTATGCGGCGGTGTCTATGATAAACACCTCTATTCTGTCTATTTATCCCCTGCGCTTTCTTAATACGGGCAACGTGGCGTCGGTCAGCGGTGTTATGGACTTTGCCACCTACCTCGGTGCAGGCGTGTCGGGCGTAATCTACGGCGCACTTATAAAGAGCTTCGGCTATACTCCTATGTTTATCACCTGGGTGTGCATTTCCATTATATCTATTTTCTTAATCAAGAAAATTAAATCTGCTTAAAGGGAGGCTTTTATGACGGAAAAAAGAAAATTCGACGAGGTTACCGTCCTCAACGCCCTTTTGTGTCTCGGCGTTATCGTGATACACCTGACCTCCATTCCCGTGGAGCTGATGGACCGTGGCACTCTTTTCTACCTTCTTGCCTTCTCCCTCAACCGCTTTCTCATCTTCTGCGTACCCTCCTTTATATTTTTAAGCGGTATGAAGCTATATAACAAATACCGTGACGGCGTGAAAATCGGCTCGTTTTACCTTAACAGAGCACGGAAAATACTCCTGCCCTATCTTTTGGCAGTAACCGTCTTTTTCCTCTATTTCTTCTCAAAGAGCTGGGCAAGTGTCTCGGAGCTACCTCGGTATTTCTTCCTCGGCACTATTGCTTCCCACTTTTATTATATCGTAATTTCCGTTCAGCTCTATCTCCTTTTTCCCCTTATTCTGTGGCTCTTCAAAAGAGCACCACACTTCACTCTTATCCTATCTCTCGCGTCTACCATTCTTTTTAAGCAATACCTGCTTTTCCCATACAGTGACCGCTTTTTCGGAAGCTATATTTTCTTTTTCGTTTTAGGTATGTGCTTTGTAAAATACGATATTTACGAAAGATTATCAAAATATATGGGCTTTATTCTGCCCCTCTTTGCCGTAGTGGGCGTATTCCACGTAGATGCAATGTACCTTTCTACCCTCGGCAGATATTACTACGCCCGCTCGGAAATAGTCAATACTATCTACGTGACCCTTGCTATCGTCACTCTTCTTTTTGTGGGCAATTACCTGAAAAATTGTTCCATTCCCTTGAAAATTGCAAAGGTCATTTCTGCAAAATCCTATTCCGTATACCTCTACCATTGTCTTGTAATATCCGTCGTTAAGTATGACGTTTTCCCATATTTCAACTGGAGCGTTGGAGTGAAATTTGCCGTGGCGTCAATTATTACCCTCGGCGCGACGGCACTCTGGTGCATCACCCCGCGTATCTTTAAAAAGGAGAAGAAAAATGAAGCTTGACCTCAAAACTCTTCAAGAAATTACCTTCGGCGCTGAAAGAATAGAAGAAAAGGATGGCGCACTCCTTTTCAGGCGCTTTACCGAGGCAGAGGACGAAGCCTATGCGAGTCATCGCATTGATGCTATGGTGGTACGCACCTACTCCACGGCAGGCGTCAGGCTTTCCTTCAAGACCGACTCGGAATATATCAAAATAAAATGCAAAATGTCCGACGGCTCGTCCCGTCCCTACGCCTATTTCGACCTTTATGAAAACGGCGTTATGACGGGTCACGAGGGTAGTGACGAGTACGACAATGAGGCGTGTACCTATGAGTTTCGCCTGAAGGGGGACGTGGAGCACGTGGAAGTCTATTTTCCCTGGTCGGTACGAGTTGACGTAGAGGGCGTAGAGCTTTCCGACGGCGCTCTTGTAGAACCCGTCGCCCGTCAAAAGAGGGCGGTTTTCTACGGCGACTCCATTACTCAGGGCTACGACTCGAAGCACCCGTCTCTTTCCTACGCTAATATCATTTCACGGCTTTTAGACGCCGACAGTATCGACAAGGGCGTGGGCGGTGAGATATTTTTCCCCGACCTCGTGGACGACGGGGCGGCGGGAGACGCTGACTTCGTTTTCGTTGCCTACGGCACAAACGACTGGAACTCCTGCACGAAGGAGACCTTTATCTCTAACTGCGAGGGCTTTATAGGAAGGGTCGCAAGAAAATTCCCCACCTCAAAAATTTACGTTATCACGCCTATCTGGCGCGTGGATAAGGATGCGGTGTCGGAAAGAATGGGCGTGGGCTTCAAGGAGCTTGCAGAGCTGATAGAAAGCGCTGCCCGTCCACACGAAAATATTACCGTTATCAAGGGCATATCCCTCGTGCCTCACCTTCCCGATTTTTATCACGACAAAAGAGTGCACCCAAACGACACGGGCTTTGGTATCTACGCCGAAAGCCTTTGGCGTGAAATTATGAAAAGCGGGAATTAAAAAGTGAAATCGGCTTATACTATGTCAAAGGAGGAATAAAGATATGAAAAAACTTATTATTTTATCTTTCGCTTTGGCAATATTACTCGTAAGCTGTGAAGCCGTTTCCGTGGAGGAGAACGGGGCAAGGCTTGCCGACGAGAACAACACCCCAACACCCATTATCGATGAGATAACCACACCCGACGAGGTGCCCGAAGCGTCTATGCCTGCCGACTCGGCTGATGACAAATATATCGGCGAGGCGAGAGCCCGTACCATAGCGCTCAACAAGGCAGGGCTTCAGGAAAAGGACGTCACCTTCACCAAGACCAAGCTTGATTTCGACGACGGAATCTGGCAATACGAGGTTGAATTCAGACGCGGCAACACCGAATATGACGTGGATATCAAGGCGGACGACGGGACTATACTGTCCTACGACATCGACGTGGATTAGGCGTTGCGCTATTAATGCCACGCATTTGCGATATACAGAAAGAGCGTCAATAAATAAGGGGCTGTAAAAACTCGTAAGAGTTTTTACAGCCCCTGACTCATAGGAGATAGGAAAAAATGGTCAGAATTGACAAACTGACCCCGAAGGCGTACAAAGGTACGTCGACGAGCGGGGGATTTTTACCGCGAAGCGTTTAGCGAAGCGAGGAAAAATTCAAGCCGTGCAGGAAGCGTAGCCGAGCATTGAGCGAGGCTTAAGCTTATCGCAGAGGGGAAGTTTGTTAATAGTCAAAAACAATATAATTCTTTACAAAAACTCATTTTTGAGTTTTTACCTTGAAATCAACTACGTAAAAGTCTTTAGAATAGCCTTAATGGCTTTCTTTTTTGTTTTTGACGATCTGGACTTTTTTAACATCTCCTTTTTTTACGGTAAATAATTTTCTATATTGTCTGTATATACTCCCGAAACTCCTGCCTCAAAGCATTCGTCTATTTCCTCTCTTTCGTTTACTGTGTGGACGAAGAGGGGGACACCTGCGGTTTTCATGCCGTCGAGGTAGCCTTCCACCGACAGAAGTGTTTTGTCAAAGGCGATTGCCGTGAGAGTATGCCCCTCGGCAAAGCGCCCGATAGCGCCGAAATCGGTTTTTTCGTTCCAGGTGAGAGCGTAGAGGGAATAGATGATATTTTCAAAGCCAAGGCTTCTTACCTCGTCGTATTCGTTTTCGTTATATATTTGAAAAACAAATCTATCGAGAAGCTCGGGGGCGTGGGTGGCAATAAGTCGG
>JAZSLY010000109.1:0-12873 GCA_045535585.1 Eubacteriales bacterium | reverse complement strand
CACGACGGACGGCTTTTGCTGTAAAAAGGCAAAATAATTAAAAATCAAACGCCAAGGACTTGACAAAGCACAAAAAAACGGGTAAAATATATTTCAACCGAATATGCCTGCATAGTTAAATGGATATAATAAACCCCTCCTAAGGGTTAGTTATGGGTTCGATTCCCGTTGCGGGTACCAAAAAAGCACTTCATTTTTGAAGTGCTTTTTTTATCCAAGCCGCAGTCTAGGCATATCATCAGTCCATTCGGGGCTGTATATCATCATGCACCAGATTGTGCTGATATACAAAAATTCGGCTTAAACAGTAAAATCGAATATTGCTCCCCATAACAGTTATGGGGGATTTATTTGTTCGGATTATTCCATATCTTTATTAATTTTTCCATTGACGAACAAAGGCAATTCTGTTACTATATACCTAAAGTACACAAAAAGGGGATAGAGAATTGAGTGCTAAAAAATACGAGCTCGATATGACCAGCGGTCCAATATTAAAAAATATGCTCCGCTTTGCTTTGCCGTATATGCTAACGAGTATGCTGCAGATTTTTTATAACGCCGCAGACCTTGTAGTCGTAAGCAGATGGACGGGAAGCGACGCTATGGCGTCTGTCGGTGCAACGAGCGCCCTTACAAACCTTTTGCTGAATTTATTCTTAGGCATGTCCGTCGGCACCAGCGTTATCGTCTCAAGACGCTTTGGAGCACACGACACTAAAGGAATTGAAAAGGCAGTACACACCTCGATTTTGTTCAGCTTATTTTTAGGAATATCAGCACTCACAGTAGGACAGATTTTTTGCAAGCCGTTGCTTGTCCTTATGGATACGCCAAGCGGAAGCATCCTTAACGGCGCAGTTTTATATATGCGTATTATTTTCCTTGGTACCCCTGCAACCCTTTTATATAACTTTTCCTCCGCCATTCTCCGCTCGGTCGGCGACACAAAACGCCCATTATATATCCTTTCTGTCAGCGGTATTATAAACGTCATTTTAAACCTTATCTTCGTAATGGTTTTCGAAATGGGTGTTGCAGGCGTAGCACTGGCAACGATTATTTCAAAATACGTTTCCGCCTTTGCGGTCATAAGCATTCTCGTCAAATCAAACGGTGAATACAAGCTTATACCAAGAAAACTGCGAATACACAGGGACGTATTTTTCTCGATAGTTAAAATAGGTCTGCCTGCAGGTCTGCAAAATACCGTTCTCAGCTTTTCCAACACCGTGCTGCAATCAGCACTTAACGGCTTCGGAAAAGCGGCAATGGCAGGCGCTTCTGCCGCGTCGAACATCGAGCACTTTGCCTTTTCCGTGAAAGACGCATTCCGACAGACCACCGTTACCGCTATCAGCCAGAATTACGGTGCAGGGAACGTAAAGCGTATGAATAAATGCTTCCATACCTGCCTTTTGTGTATGTTGGTTTGCGGTGCAGCCATCAGCGTGATTATGAGTATATTTTCAAGAGAGCTCCTTTCTATATACATAACCGACTCAGAGGAGGCTATTGACTTTGGCGTGATAAGAATGCTCGTCACGGGTATTCCGTACTTTTTAAGCGGTATTATGGACATCTATACGGGTCACCTGCGCGGACTTGGCTACTCAAGCGCCGCTATGATAAATTCCTTTATAGGCATATGTGGCTTCAGAATTCTCTGGGTATACCTTTTCTTCCCGATGAACAGAGTATTTTCTATGCTCTATTTGTGTTGGCCGCTCTCGTGGATACTGGTAGCAATTATGAATATGATTACCCTTCATTTCGTCAAGAAGAAAATAGGACTCGGCAAGGCGTGATAATAAAAAAGCGGCTAGCACCGCTGGCATATTTCGCCTATCGTAATGCATTTTTTACCTAAAGAAAGATAAACGTCGAGGTCCAATTTAATGCAATTTCCTAGTAAATAAAAAAGATAATCCGAAGGGGTGTCTTCCATAAAGCAGGTTTTAACTGCCGAAATACAAAAGGAGTACGAGCGTTTTGTTCGTACTCCTTTTGTATACTGTCGGGTAGTAGCATAATAGCCTTCCTCCGGGAGGTAGCCTTTGTTTTGTGCGTCCTGAAAGTCCGTCTTCTTTTCCTGACAAGCACTGCTTTTGTGGACACAAAAGCCAAGCCACGCGGATCAGGCAATGTTTATTCTTCCAAGTTTTGAATTTTTTGTTTCAAATTCAAGAATGATTGATTGTTTGAAAGCACCTTAAAACACTCTTTCTCAAATTCGTCAAGTAAAATTTCTTTCGTCTCATAATAAGGATAATTGAAATCCATTTTGTAACTTTCAAGCAGAGGGGTTTTCACATGCTTGATTTTTTGAAAAGATTCTGCTTGATTCATTGTATATTGATACATTTCTTCAAGATATTGGATCGCCTTATTTTCATCGGATTTTCTTAAAGCGCAAATAGCAAGGAAACGATACAGCACTTGCTCAAGATGCAGCGGCGGTGTATAAGTCTCATTTTTGAAAATGGCTTTTATTAAATCAAGCATCGTGAGGCATACGATTTCAGCTTTTTCATAGTCTCCGTTTCTCATATATGCTCTCGCAAGAAGATTGGCTTGATGCTGCATTTCGCGAAGAAGCTCATATATATTTTTATGACAAATTTCTATTGCGCTTGCCCAGTCCTGATTACTAATAAAGAATCCAGCCAAAAGCATACTTGAAACATCAGTTACGCTATTCGGCAATTCATTTATTAAATTCAAAGCCCTATCCTTTTCGTCTTTCATAGTTAAAAGTTGAGCAAGTTCTCTTTTGGTATTAATAACTATCTCTGTGTTAGGGCAGTGAGCGAAAATCACGTTGCTTTGTCTTATACACTCATTGTATATTGCTTTTAGTTCTTCTTTGGATAGTTTTTCTTGCCATTCGGTACACAAAATTAAGCAGCCTGTTACAAAGCAACTGTAAATAAGCGTAAAATTGTTGGGATAGTGCTTTAGCACCTCAATTTTTTGCTTATATTCTTCATAGTTATTAATTTCTAAATTTTTGCTTTTTGTATGCAGTTCTTCAATGATTCTTTCAACATCATTTTGTTCGTTTTTGTCGGATACTCCAAATAATAGATCCGTGCTAACGCCAAAAACACTTGCGAGAGGAATTATTTGTGAAATATCGGGCATTCCCGTTCCATTCTCCCATTTTGATACTGCTTGTGAAGTAACATTTAGCAGTTCTGCCAATTCTTCTTGGGTCAAATTGCGTTCTTTTCTTAATTTGCGAATGTTTTTTCCAATAGGTTGTAACATCAGATTTCTCCTTAAATATATTATTCGGTACCGTGTTTATATTATCGCACACAAATCTCAAAAAGAGAAGATACTGATTAGCGGTCCAAATCCAACGCTCCGTTGTATTTTAATTATATCAATATTTCTAATGTTCGTCAAATAAAACGTGGCGCACCTGCTTTATCGAAGGTACGCCAAAGGATTATCTTTTTTGTTATGCTTTATTTCTTCGCATATCAAGAAAAGCTATCAAAAAGCTTGCAAGTATTACCAAAAGAGAGCCCACAACTGTGAGGGGAGTCATGCTTTCTTTAAAAATAATAACGCCTGCGAAAATGCTCGTTATCGGCTCAAAGGTGCTGAGGATAGACGCTCTACTTCCACCTATAAGAAAAGTTCCTTTTTGAAAGAGTACCACGGCACCGACGTTTAGTGAGACGGCAAACAAAACCGTCAAAAGCCACCCCGTTAAACTGGTCGGAAGGGTCATTTGCCTTGTTGCAAGCGCTACTGCAAGCATAACAACCGAGGAAATCGATGCAATGTGTAGGCTGAAATTAAAAATTGAAGTTTTGATACCCTTAAAAGCCGAAAGCGATATAACGTAAATGGCGTAGGTAACACCCGACAAAAGCGCTAATACACTGCCTTCAAGGCTTATCGAGCTTCCCGAATTGTAGAACATTGCAATTCCTACAACGCACATTATAACGCTGACAAGATTTCCGTAGACGATTTTACTTTTAAAAACAAGTATCTCACCCAGTACGACTACGGCAGGGTACACAAAATGGAAAACGGTAGCCGTACCCGACGACATATAGTTATAGGAGCAAAAGAGCAAAAGAGGCGTAACAGAGCATCCCATAAGAGCAACAAAGCAAATTTTGGGAAGCTGATGCAGATCGGTTTTTATTGCTCCGTCGGCGCAAAGAGCCAACACGGCAAGCACGGGAACAGAAATGACGTTTCGCAAGAAAACGAGAGAAACGGGATTAACGCCCTCTGCGTAAATAAATTTCGCCATAAGTGGCATCAAGCCGAAAATCAGGGCGCTTGATATAACGAAAATATAACCTTTAATATAACCTTTGCGTTCCATAAGCCACCTAAAAAGTAAAGTCTTTAAATAATGCTTCGGATTTTTTCATATAGTCAAGGGATTTTTCTCTGCTTGCCACCACAACAGAATTACAAAGATGGTCCGTAAGACATATCGGCGCAACGGCAGAGTTTTTAATGCCATTTATATCGACAAAGCAGGGGAGAAGGATTGTATCGTCGACGCTAAGCTCATCGTAAGGAGGAGAGGTGACGAGGATAACCTTTACGCCTTGCTTTTTTAATATCTTCAAAATCTCCGGCGCAGGCTTTGTATATCTGTGGAAAAGAAAGAAAATACATACGTCGTTTTCGTTCAGGCTCAAAACGGACTCTATCTCACCGCTATGTCCTGCCGATAAAATATAAACGTCGCCCCTGACGGTTAAAAAGCGTGTATACGCATAATGGGCAAGGGCGTATGATTCTTTAAGACCAAAGCAAAATACTCTCCTTGCCATCGCCATAGCATTCACGGCGTCGTGAATACTTGATGAAGGAATAGTCTTAAAGGTTTCCTCAATACAGTTGACGGTATTCCGCAACGTGCGTGACAGCTGAACGTCCTGCACACCTTCGTCAAACGAGCGGTTAAGCTTATCGGGGAGTGTCAACTCGTGCTTGAAGTCGAGACGAACGCTTTCCTGAAATTCCTTATAGCCCGTAAAACCAAGCTTCCTTGCGAAGCGGATTACGGAGGTAGTGCTGATACCAATTTCTGTTGCTATGGTATCAAGTGTTTCAAAAGCAAAAGCGTGAGGGTCGTTTATAAAATGAGTTGCAATTCTACGGTCGGATTTTGTCATCTCTTCAAGACTTGATTTGACGGTCTCTATTATATTCAAATATTATCACCTCTATTTTTGACTAATTATAACACAAAGATTTAAATAATTCAATATTTTGTATTAAATACTACAATTATTTTTCAATAACAATTGACTTTTGCAAAAACGTGGTTTATAATTTAGCGTATGAAGCAATATTTTAGGTTGGAAAATGTAGTAAATAATACAAACGGAGGTCAAAATGGGTAAGAAATCAGAATTTTTATACTTAAACGAAGAGGAATTGATCGAAGCAGGCGCACTTGATTACGCGCGTTGCATTGACGTCGAGGAAGAGGTGTTCCGTCTTTTAAGCACGGGCGACTACGTAATGGGTGGCGACAAGCACAACTCTCACGGCATTATGATGAAATTCCCGAAGGAGAGTCCATTCCCGAATATGCCAAAGGACGCACCCGACAGACGATTTATGGCAATGCCTGCCTATGTGGGTGGTCGCTTTAACGTTGCGGGAGAGAAATGGTACGGCTCTAATATCATCAATTCCCAGAGAGGTCTGCCTCGCTCCATTCTCATGGTTATGCTAAACGACGCTGATACCTGCGAGCCTATTGCTTTGATGTCGGGCAACTTAATAAGCTCTGTTCGCACGGGTTGCGTTCCGGGTGTTGCAACAAGGCATCTTGCAAGCAAAAACGCAGAGGTTTGCTCGTGCATCGGTGCGGGCCCCGTAAGCAAGGCTTGCTTTGAGGGAATCATTCAGGAAGCAAAAAGCATAAAAGAGCTGATAGTATGTGACCTTATTTTAGAAAAGGCAGAAGCGTTTGCAAATGAAATGTGCGCCAAGTACGGCATTAGCGCAAAGGGGGTAAACTCCATTGAAGAAGCCGTTAGAGCAAGCGATATCATCAGCGTAGCGGCTTCTCCCGTAAAGCCTATCACTCTCAAAAACGAGTGGCTTAAAAAGGGCTCGCTTCTCATCTTCTCGGGCAGAGGAAACGTTGACGAGGAATATTTCACAACGGTTAAAACAGTTTGGGATAATACGAAGATGCACGAGGTTTATTTTGACGAGCATCTTTTGCTTCCCGAAAACGAGCGCTTTATAAACGGCATCGCCGTTCAGGTTTATAAGCTTATGTACGAAGGAAAGCTTCCGCCAATCACCGAAGGCGTAAGCCTTGGTGACGTGATCTGCGGTACTGCAAAGGGCAGGGAAAGCGACGACGAAAGAATTTGCTTTATCGCAAGCGGTATGCCTGTTTGGGACGTAGCATGGGGCTTTGAGCTTTATGAAAACGCAAAGAAAAAAGGTCTTGGCCAGACCTTGAAGCTTTGGGATGACCCGTACCTCGCACAATAAAACGAAGAAAAACGACTTGCAAAACAAGTCGTTTTCTTTTTAAATAAAATTATAATGTTCCGCTTCGTTTTCTACACTCGTCTCGTCGCCGTGTCCCGGACAGATAACAAGATTTTTGTCCAGTGACAGTAGATTTTTTATTGAATTTTTTAATTCATTAAAATCTCCGCCGGGCAGGTCAAATCTGCCGTATGAGCCTTTGAAAACCGTATCTCCCGAAAATATGCAATTATCGCACACGAAGGACACCGACCCTTTTGAGTGACCGGGCGTGTGAACTACCTCAAGTGCCTCTCCGTCCAAGGTTAAAGCGTCACCGTCCTTCAGCATAACGTCGGGCGCGTCAAGGCAGACGGCTTCACCCATAAAAGACGCGGAACAGTTAAGACTTGCGTTTTCAAGCATCACTGCATCGTCCTCGTGGATATAGAGCGGAATACTATATAGCTTTCTCAAATCGTCAGAAGCGCCGATATGGTCAAAGTGCCCGTGTGTCAGAAGAACGCCTTTGGGAGTAAGGCTATTTTCCGTAATAACCCTTTCAATCGTTTTAGAATTTGACGCAGGGTCAATAATATAGGCTTCACCGCCCATTCTGTTAAACACTATATAGCAATTCGTCCCTAATGGCCCAAGCTCAAGCTTAATATATTTCATAAGCACCTCCGTATTCACTTTATTATATCACGCTAATAATTTCGTGTCAATTTTTTTCTCTTTAACCTTGACTTATTTTGTAAAAAGGTTTATTATATAGTAAATGATTATTAGCGGAGGACACAATGGAAAAATTTAGACGAATAGGAATATTGACTTCCGGAGGCGACGCCCCGGGAATGAACCCTTGCTTCAGAGCACTTACAAGAACTATCCTTTCCAAAGGCTCTCAGGCAATGGGTATAAGAATGGGTTATAAGGGCTTGATTGACAACGATATGAAGCTCCTTTCAAACCGTGACGTTTCCAACATTATAAATATCGGCGGTACAGCGCTTTATTCCGACAGATGCAAGGAGTTTGCAACCGAAGAGGGATTGCAGAAGGCGGTTAATACCTGCCGTGCTAACGACATAGACGGAATTATCACTCTCGGTGGTGACGGTACCTTCCGCGGTGCACGCGACCTTACCAAGAAAGGTATCCCTTGTATTGGTATTCCCACTACAATTGACAACGATATTTCAAGCACCGAATATACCATAGGCTTTGACACCGCCCTTAATACGATAGTGCAAATGGTTGACAGACTTCGTGACACCTGCGAGTCCCACGCCCGTTGCGATATCGTTGAGGTTATGGGTAACGGCTCGGGATATCTTGCCCTGCACGCAGGCATCGCAGTTGGTGCTACCGCTATCGTTACCAAGGAAATTCCCTTCGACGAGGATGCAATCATTGCGAAAATGCTTGACTCCAAATTCAATATGAAGCGCAATTTCATAATCGTCGTTTCCGAAAATATGGGTCCCAACTTTACCGAAACTCTTACAAAGCACGTTCAGGAAAGAACTAATATAGAAACAAGATACGCCCGTCTTTCACACGTACAAAGAGGTGGCTCTCCCACTCATAAAGACCGTATGACTGCGGCACTTATGGCAAATAAGGCCGTGGAGCTTCTCTTTGAGGGTAAATCCAACGTAGTTATATGCCAGCAGGGCGGTGATATCGAGTATATGGATATCAATTTCGCTCTTGACTTCGACAAATTCTACAAGGGCAAAATGTCCGACGAGGAGATTGCCGCAATTTCTCCCGAAGACAAGAAGCTTATGATACAGATGGCAGAAAAGAAGAGACGCGATTTCAACGAGATTTACAGAATTAACGATATAATTTCACAGTAACATAAAAGCCGATAGAAAATTCTATCGGCTTTTATTTATGCAAAAATTTTAACTTACTACGATACTTGTTTACGTATAGCCATATAAGCTTTGTTATAAGTTTGTCGTATATTACGAAGGTAAAGTTTGAGAGAAAGAAAAGCGCTAAAAAATATACCGTAGATATATTTTCCAATAAGAAGAGCTTTTTGGCAACGAAAAAGATTATTCCAAGAACAGAGTTGAACACGAGAAGCTTTACAACAAAAGATATCTTCCGCGGCAGGCGCTCTATCAGCTTCTTTGCAAAGGGATACCATCCGCAAAAGGCAACGTACAGTAGAGCGGATATTTTCGACGGAATGACTATTAGCGCCAGTATACTCGATGCAAAATATACGCTGACGGCCTCGGCGTTGCCGAATTCAATAATCATAAAGGTTATTATAAGAGAGCAAACAGCCGAAACGGTATAGTCAAGAACGTCAATTACTCCTGCTATAAACATCAAAACAACAATCACCGCCGTTGCCATACCGCAAAAAGCAACGGCGGTGGCTTTTCTCTTCGTTTTCATTTCAGCAACACCTGATCAAATCTCCGCCCATACATTCACAACAGCAATCCGCACAAATAAGGCTTGAACACAGATCACACGCCGAGCAATCGTCACCGGTTCTCGTGGTATTAAATCCACCGTACTGTCTTTGCGCGTTTACAAGACTGTTGTATGCATCTCTGTATTCTGCGTTATTTGGGTCCATACTGCAGGCACGCTGGAGATAGGAAACCGCCTGCGTATAATACTGCTTCTTCTGTGCAATACAGCCCTTCAAATAGTTCCACTCGGCGTTTCTCGATTGAAGGGGAGTGGTGTCGAGAATATTTTCGGCTTCTATATAATTACCGTTGAAAATCATCTGCCTGACCTTTGAAAAGGACGTGGAGGAGGTATTATTATATGAGCCGCTTGACGAATAAGACGAGCCGTTTCTCCTTTGGTTTATTATAAGGTCGTACGCCTCGTTGATTTCCTTCATCTTTTCGTCTGCCAGATCCTTCAAAGGATTGTTGACGTAATTATCGGGATGATACTTTTTCGCAAGCTGTCTGTATGCCGCCTTGATTTCATCGTCGGTAGCGTTTGGGTTAACGCCCAAAATCTTATATGGATCTGTCATTTCGTTCTCCGTTCTTAGTTAAAATTTTATACGCCTCTCTGCCAAGTCCCATTTCAAGAATATTGTTTATAATAGTCGTGAAATCACCGCTATCCAAAAGCGCCACCGCAAGCGATGCGTTCTTTGCATAAAGTGACAGAGTAATATCAAGAGAATTTACCTCTTTTTTAACGTTTTCAACCGAGCCGTATTTAATCAACAAAGGATTGTACGCTCCGTGTTTTGCGTCCTTTTCATAGTCGTCAATAGCGTCTATGAGGTAAATATATGCACCTACCGAAAAGCCGATGCTCTCTGCAATCGCTTTTTCGCTGCCCTCAAGAGAAAAGGATAAGACACGCGACATTATATCGCCGAAGGTGGCGCAAAGCTTGTCAATATCCGCCGACAGTTCTCTCTCAAGCGCCGACAGCACCGACAGCTTTTCTTTCACACACAGGTACAGGTTTTCGTATTCCTTTTCGTCCCTAATAAGCTTCTTTATTTTCCCCTTCAAATGAAGATGCAAAAGGCTATAGAATAGCCTTTTAAATACGTTCACGTCACCGTCCTTCAAATCGTCCTCTATTTTCAAATAGGTCAGTATCAAGGCAGTTTTAGCGGTATAAGACGTGGAGGAAGATGAAATTGCAAAGGTACATTTTTTCAAAGGATTATACTTGCATCTTCCTTTGCATACGGAAATGCCGTCCTTCGTAAGTGCACCTCGCACCATTGACAGAAACACGAAATCATAGCTCAATGTAAGGGGTAAAAGAAAAGACACTTCTTTTTTTAAAACGGAGCAAAGTCCGCAATAAACCGATTTATAAAGCGTCAGCTCTTTGACTAAAAGGTTGTCACGGTCAGGCTTAATATATCCAAACAATTACTTTTTCCTATATTCTTTCGTAAAATTTATTGATTTCGTTCTGGTTTGAAAAATCCCTCTCGGAAAGCTCTTTCGTAAAGCTTTGCAAGAGATCGGGAGAGTCAAGCATCTCTTTAAGTCCTTTATATATTCCGTCAATAGAGATATCCACGATTATTCCGATTTTACCACCCTCAAGCTGTTCGGATGCAGACAAATAATTAGCACACAAAATCGGCTTTTTAAGTATCTTTGCTTCCTCAACGGCAATGGGCTTGCCTTCGTAACGGGAGGGTTGAGCGTAAATTGTGCAATCACGCAAGTAGGTATACGGGTTAGAGGTAGTGCCAAGGAAAATAAATCTGTCGTCAAGTCCGTTTTCCTTAGCGAGTGACTTAATATATGCGCCGTACTCGTCGCTTGCGTCACCAACTACGTACCAACGGGCTTCATACCCCTCGTCAATAATCTTTTTGAAGGCAGGAATAGCAAGGTCGTATCCCTTTTGGTCGGAAATTCGTCCTATCGTCAAAATTCTCGTGCCCTCATATCCGTCCTGATAGGTCACGCCCTCGCTTGCCATTTTCTCAATAAGCTTCGGGTTGTTTATATTTTCAATAACAACGCATTTTTCGCAAAGCTCGGGAAGCTCTCTTTTCAAGGCGTCGTCCACCGCCTTCGATACGTTGACGATAGCGTCACACTTTTCAAAATAGGGGAGATAAATATCGTTATCGCGCTTGGGGAAAGAGTAATCAAAGTGAAGCCAGGTAATTTTTTTATCTGCATCTACCTTGTCAATCATATAGAACATCGTTCTGTCGCCCCAGTACGCCACCGCTATGTCGTAATGCTTCTTTACGGCAGGCATCTTCTTCATTAAGTGAAGCCACATTTTCGTTGCTATTCTTGCTCTCTTCTTTTTATTGAGAACGAGAGAAACAAAATACGGGAAAATGTCAAGGGCGTACAAAGGATTTTTCTTTATGTAGGTATTCCATATAAGAGAAAAGGCGTTCTTCGAGCTCAGCTTAAAGACCTCACCGAATTTCTCCATCTCAATTACGTTGACTCCATCGGGAATTTGCGACAGAAAGAGTCCCTCTTTTTTGGCAAGAATCAAATCCACGTCAAACTGATTGAGGTCAAGGGTATTTATAAATGACAAAAACGACTTTTCACTGCCTGCGCAGTTCATTGTAATTCCGATAAACAAAATACTTTTTTTCATTTTAAACCTCGCTGATATACGGTCTTTTATTTATAAAATAGTTGCTGTTCTGCGTATCCTTCAAGCATCTGCACCATATAAGGTCGGCAAGCCTTTCGTATTTAAACTGCCGCGCCGTTTCTTCATCACGAGAAGAGCAAAGATCCGAGGGGCAGGATGCAACAAATAAATCCGCGCTTCTTTCCGCAAGAATTTGCCGTCCGGCCGTGCTCGCGCCGAGAAGCAATGCGTATTTGGGGGAAGCGTGCATAAATTCGTCGCTTTTGATTTTCAGCAATATACTTACGATCAAGCGGGAAATCTTCGTGTACGGGAATTTCTTTCGCACGACCGCTTCCTTCATTTCATCATAGCTCTTCGCTTCACAAATCGCCTTGTAAAGTACATTTGCTAACTCTCTGTTGTTACAGTATACTGAAATATCTTCCTCGGAGAGAAGGGTCAATGCATTAAACGCAAAATTTTCAAATTTATCAAAGTCAATTCCCTGTGCCTCACTTACGGTGTCAAGAGTCTCAATGGGCAGGTACTTCAAATAATCCTTTTTATCCTTCATTTCACGCCTTATGGCACTTGACGACACGAACTCGCCGTCAAGAGACTCCGACGAGTGTCCCGCGCCCCGCCTCTTTATTGGCAAAAATTGCATATTGTAGCCGAGAGATAAAGACGCCTTGATATATTCTACGGCAAGAATATTGTTTGGCTCCTTCAAAAGAGTGGACAGCTCCCTTGAAACGAATTTCTCAAGAGCCCTCTGTCGAAGGGCAGGGAAGGAAAGCTCGGGAGAATTGGCGATTTCCGCCTTTATAGCATTTTCAAAATCCTCTGTCAAAAGGGTTTTCGCAATAAACACAAGGTCATCAAGGTTATCGTTTTCTACCCCGAATGCAAGACGGTCTGCACCAAGAGCGTGTGCTATTTCCACAAAGCCTCTTGCAAAGCCTTCGGCAGAAAGCAAGCTGAATACCTGAGGGGCGCTGACGACAAGGTCCGCACCGCACAGAACTGCACACCTTCCCCTTGTAAACTTATCAAAAACCGCCGCCTCGCCTCTCTGCACAAAATTGGGGCTCATTACTATTATCAGCTTATCGTCAGGGAAACGGCGTTTTGCTTCACTGATTATGTATTGGTGTCCCTTATGCAAGGGATTGAATTCCGCAATTATGGCAATATTACCCAATTTTTCATCTCCATTCATTTAATTATTATACCAACAAAACACACCAAAATCAATATATAAAAATAAAACTTAACAAATTTATGAAGTCGGAGGCC
>JAZSLY010000172.1:0-27788 GCA_045535585.1 Eubacteriales bacterium | reverse complement strand
GGGGATTGCGATATATCATATACCGTTTCTTCAATGGTTTATAGATATTATCAAACAAGATTTGATTATGATGATATAGATGATTTACTGAAACGAATTAGGGGGATATCTCAAGGGCTTCCTGATGATTACAATTTTAATCCAGAGATTAATGATGTTGGAAAAGACATAAGTGTACAAAAAAATATTTTGACTTATGGATATAATAATATGATGATAGAAGTAAGAAAAAACAAATGTAAAGTCGTCAATTTCTCTTTTGAGACGTTATATACATTGTTTGATTATTTTTTGATGCAGAAAGAAAAAATTTATAGGTTTATATCTAAATATAAAAATGATGAATTGAATGAATTATCAGAGGAGGAACTTATAGCTCTTAAAAGTGAAATTTATCGAGAAATTAAAGATGATTTATTGTACGATTTTTTTGGTGAACGTTATTTTACAGCTTGTGCCGTGTATGAGTGTTTGAATATGAAATTACATATTAACCAATTGGAAAGAATTCTTGATAGAATCGATAAAACACTTATTCAAATGGAAAGACTGCAAAAAGCACAGAGAGAAAAATATGAAGCTGAAAGAAAAGAAATAGAGGAAGCCGAGAACAAAAAAAGAGAGGATATGATAAACAAAAGATTACAATTAGTTTCTATGTTATTTTCAGTTCCCGTTGTTAGTGATTTAGTTGAAATTTTTTATGCTGAGGATTTGCCTAACTGGATTAGTTGCCCTAAAAGCGTGGCAAAGTTTATATGGATTATTGTTACTGCACTGTTGGTTGGATATTTGTTTTCAAAATCTGATTTAAAATCAAAGAAGAATAAGCATGATTAGAGTTATATGTTTGCGGACATATGTTTGATTTAAAAACATGTTAAAAAGTTGTATCATACTTCTTTAAAAGATGTTAAAAGTTGTTGACAAGTTGATGAAAGTTGATCTATAATGAGTACAAGAACACATCTCAATGATGTGTTTAGCTCACGAATACCTTTTACAGATGTACTTGTTTATAGTGATTTTGCCCTCTCCTGGAATCAGCCGTAGGCTGATTCCACGGTAGAGATGATGAGTCTCATCGGTGCAGGTAACAACACCAGAGGCTCATATGACCGCCCTTTGTGCTATTGCAGTTGAAGAGGCTATGAAATAATCGCAGATTGTTTCAATGAAATTTGCCCGAATAATCGGGCGAATTAATGCTAATATAAAGAAATGCCCTGCAGGTTTTCTGTAGGGCATATTTCATCATATCATAAAAAACAGAGGCACATCATTTGTGAGTTCTCACAAATGACGTGCCTGATGCTTTTGTGTATGAAAATCAAATTATTCGTAGGTATTTTCTACCCAATTACCTTCCCAGTCGGAGTAGTATTCCTTGCCGTCGGGAGTGTACTTGTACCAGTTTGAGTTATCCTCAACGTTGTCAATACTCGCCGAGCCAGAGCTTGCGCTTGTAAATTCGTTCATAAGGCAGACGTAGTGGAAATTGCCGTCACCCTTGATTCCCGCAACCGTAAGGGACTTCACCTCACCCGAGCGCATAGGGGTCATATACTTTGCTATATCTATAATTGCAAGGTCCTCAAAGCCCGTGAAGTCAAGCTCACCATAAGCCTCCGACGTCCAGTAAGCAAAGAACTTACCCTCGTCGTTCAAAACGATAAAGTCGTGCTTATCAACCTCCAAACGCGCCTTCTTGTCAAGGAACAATTGACAATGTGTAAAAAGATAGTTTATTGACACGGAAAAGGAAAAGCGGTATAATAAATTAATAAGTTTAAAGGAGGTAAAAAATGAAACGTTTATTATCACTTGTGTTGGCGTTCTTGTTTTGTTTGCAAGCCGTTTCTGCAATGGCAGAGGGGCTCATAATAATGCCGTCACCTACGGCAAAGGCATTTCCGTTCAAGGACGTTCCCGAGACTTCGTGGTATTACGGCGACGTAAAGAATGCACACGAAATGGGACTTATTAACGGCAAGGACGGCTCGGATACCTACAAGCCCGACCAAAACATGACTTATGCAGAGGCGGCAAAGCTTGCTGCGTGTATGAACGAGCTTTACACGACGGGCAAGATAACTCTTGTAAACGGCACGGAATCCTGGTATAGCACCTATGTAGAGTATTGCAAGAGTAACGGAATTATAACGAAGGACTACGATTACAATGCACTTGCTACCAGAGCAGGTTATATGGAAATATTTTCAAAGGCTTTGCCCGACGAAGCCCTGAAAGTGAAAAATATAGTTCCGGACGGCTTCGTTCCGGATATTAAATCAAGCGACACGTATTACGATGCGGTTTACAAGCTTTATAGGGCAGGCATCGTTGCAGGCTCGGATGCCGAGTTCAGCTGTAACCCCAAAGGCAATATAAAGAGAAGCGAGGTTGCCGCTATTCTCTCGCGTATGATGGACGAAACCAAGAGAGTCACCGTGGGCTTTGATCCCGAAAAGGAAAACGAGCTGACCTTCGGCGTATTCTCGGACGTTCACAACGATAAAGCTGAGTTTGACAACGTAATGGATAACGTTTATGCCCTTACGGACGAGGGCGCAGAGCTTGACGGCTTAGTACTGGTGGGCGATATAGTCTACGTCTCGGCAAAAACTACTCCAAGTAAAACAAACTATGAAAGAATAAACGCAAACTCCAAATTCGTTTCCCTCAAGGAGTCGGGTAAGGTCGTTTATGCAATGGGTAACCACGAATTTCCTCAAGACGACTATACCGAGGACCTTGCTCGCCTGTCAAGACAGGTCTTTAAGGAGGAAACGGGTCTTGAGCCCGAAAAGGTTACGGTTTTAGACGGATACTACTTTATAACCGCAGGCCCTAAGGACTATGGCAATACCCTTACGCCTGAGCAGGAGCAGTTCGTTATAGACAGCGTAAAAACTGCGCTCAAAGCAGACCCCGTAAAACCTGTTTTCCTTGTTTTGCATCGTCCCGTAGACGCAACTCTCTTCGGCACGGGATCGGCAGACAAGTACAGTGCTGAATTTGAAGACTTTATCAAGGACCAGCCAAGACTTATCGTGTTCAGCGCTCATATGCACTATCCCTCCAACGACCCTCAGTCGATTTATCAGGTACCCGGAGGAACTACCTTCGTTTATTCCAGCAGCGTTAAGAGCGGTACGGGATCAAAGCCGCCAACGGCAACCGAAAGACACAGATCTTCTCCCAAGCAAGCTATGATGCTCAGGATAAATAAGGATACTAACGTGGTAACCTTCAAGCGCTTCTATACGGGCTCAGGCTTACCCAAGTATCTGGAGGGTGAGGACTGGACTATTGATATACCCGCAATGATTGCCGAAGCAGGAAAAGACACTCCCGATCTTGACGTGTATAAGTACACTGCCGCAAGAAAGGAATTAAGTAAGGCTCCTTACTTCAAGGAGGGTGACGCCATTACCGTTCGTGAAATTACCGAACAAAGCGCAAAAATTGTTTTCCCTGTGCCTCAGCAGGGAGCAGAGGACGAGAACAGTATCGTAGCATTCTACGATATCGAGGTGTACGATAAAGCAAAGGGAGAAGTTATAAAAACTATAAGGACGCCAAGCGACTATTTCCTTAGAAGCAAAGGGAAAACCTTCACCTACAACGTTGTAGATCTTCCTAATGCCAGCGATTTAAAGGTTAGCGTTACTCCCGTAACGGCTTGGTACGTTAAGGCTGAAAAGCCTCTTTCCGTGGAGTTTTCCACACCCTCACCTAAATTTCCAACCGTAAATCTCAGCACAACGAATAAGGTAAGCTACAATATATACGAAGCAAAGCTTCTTGGCTCGTGCTCAAAAAACACGAATTTTATTCAAATGGGAACTTCCGCCGTGGCTTCAATAACGTTTCCTATTGAAATAACAAAGCCCGGAAAGTATAGGATATTCTTAGAGTCAAGTGCCGCAGGCTCGTCTGACATGGCGCTAACTATTTCAACGGCAGACGTTACCTATACGGCTGATGATGACGGCACGGAGAAGCTTAAAATTGACAACGAGGTAGAGCTTTTCACCGATACGGTTACCATTAACACGGGAAATATTTCGACCTATAAGGATAGTATTTGCGCCGACTTTGAATTTACCGAGGCGGGCACGTATACTATCAATTTCAAAAAGAAAAAAACTCCCTATACAATCGGCGTAAAGGCGTTGAAGCTTGTTGAAATAGAGCCATAAACTAAAAATTCTTGGCATAAGTCAGGGAAATATACTTTTCGTATGTAATAAAAATAACCGCAAAACTTAAAAACAAGTTTTGCGGTTATTTTGTGTTTGTTCGCCCCACAAGATAGTCTAAAGTAACTTTATAGAATTCGGCTAACCGAATAGCTGCCCAAAGAGGCAACTCACGTTCTCCACGTTCGTACCTTTGATAAACGGTTAATTGCATCTTTAAAAAATCAGCTATTTCTTTTTGCGTTTTATCAGCATCTTCTCTCAAATCCCTTACACGTTTGTAACAAGCCATAATATACCTCCTCTAAAATTTATTATACACAAAACACCAAATGGTATTGACAAATAACACCGATTGGTGTTATAATGGGTTGAAATAATAAAAAAGGAGAAATGAATATGAAAAATAAGTTACAAGGTATTTTAATAGGTTTACTGGTAGGTCTTATGCTTAGCGGCACAGTTTATGCGGGTGTATCGGTAATCAAAAAAGAACTGCATTACAACAATATCAAAATTACGCTTGATGGTAACGAAATAAAACCTACGGGTTCGGATGGTAGTTATGTAGAGCCGTTTATAATTGACGGTGTTACATATTTGCCTGTTCGCGGAATTGCAAATGCACTTGAACTTGGCGTTGATTGGGATGGAGAGACTAATACAGTTTTGTTAACTTCAAAGCCTAAAACGGAGGTTAATGATAGCGTGCAGGATAAAGAAACTGATAATGGTGAAGATTTAACCTCAAGTGATACAGACGAAAAAGAAGATACCGAAACAAAGAATACCTGTGTTGTTGGACAACAGTACATATCAGCTAAAGGTTATGGTGTGACTATAGAACAGGCAGATGTGAAGGTTGTTAAAGGTCTTAGGACATTAGTGTTTAAATATACTTTGGAAAATGTAACCAAAGATAGCTTTTTATACGAAGAAACTTTCATTTTTGGTTTTAAGGACGGCACTAGCTCAAATCAGGGTGGAATTTATTTAGATGGTATGTACCCTGGCGAAAAAATAACGAAAACATATAATCTTATTTTGGAAGATAAAGAATTATCTTATATAATGTTTAATGTAACGGAAACTGACGAGGAAGAATCCATCAATGATATATTAGCTAGTATTTCGGGGAAAATACCTCAAAGTTATTTTGATACCCATTTGGTTTGGTATTTTGAATAAGTATAAAAGTAAATAATATGGTTATGCTTTTTGTATAGGAAGCAAAACACCTTGACAAGTTATACGGTGTAGTTTATAATATATGCAAGGATGCTTATAAATAGTGTAGAAGCTCTTCACATTTTGTGTCTTTGCTTGTGTATAATTACAGTATTGGATTAACCAAAACATTTAGCAAAAATAGGGGCGCTTTATTGAAAAAAGCGTCCCTTAAATATTTGTATAATCAAGGAGAAAAATATGAAAAGACTTGTCGCATTATTCCTGATGCTATTTATTTCTGCTTTTGTGTTTACGTCTTGCTTTGTAGCAACCCCCATTGACGACACGAAGCTTTCGGATATTGTAACGGAAACACCCGAAGTTATGGAAACACCCGACATAACGGAAACGCCCGACACAACGGACGAGCCCGATGTAACGGAAACACCCGAAACAACAGACGAGCCCGAAATAGCAGACGAGCCTAAAGGTGAGGAGTCATACTTTAAAATCCGATTTATTGACGTCGGTCAGGCGGACAGTGCGCTGATTGAGTGTGACGGACACGCAATGCTGATTGACGGCGGAAACAGGGGAGACTCAAGCCTTCTCTATTCCAGACTGAAAGCGGATAATATAACGAAGCTTGATTATATAATCGCCACCCACGCCCACGAGGACCACATCGGCGGTCTTTCGGGTGCGCTGAATTTCGCCAAGGCAGAAAGAGTATTCTGTCCCGTGACGGAGTACGACAGCGAGACCTTCCGCGATTTCGTGACCTACACGGAAAAGCAGGGGAGTGAGATAGAAGTGCCCGAGGAGAACTCAACCTATTCTCTTGGCTCGGCAAGCTTTACTATACTTGCCTTGAACGTTGGGGACGACACCAACAACACGAGCATCGTTTTGAAGGTGAGCTACGGCGACACCTCCTTTATGTTCACGGGAGACGCCGAGCATGACGTTGAGGAGTATCTTGTCAATAGCGGTAAGGACTTGTCGGCGGACGTATTGAAGGTAGGACACCACGGAAGCGAGACCTCCACCTCCTATATTTTCCTGCGTGAAATAATGCCCGAATACGCGGTTATATCCGTCGGCGAGGATAATATCTACGGGCATCCCACCGAGGAGACTCTCAGCAGATTGAGGGACGCCGACGTTAAGGTGTTCAGAACGGATTTGCAGGGCGACGTAATCTGCGAGAGTGACGGCAAAGAGCTACACTTTACCACGGCAAAGAATACCGTTGTAGAAACGCTTCCCGAAAAGGAGGAGGTGTCGGGCATTACCTACGTGCTGAATACAAACTCACGGAAATTCCACGAGGAAGGATGCTCAAGTGTGCCTACCATTTCACCCGAGAATTACGGCGAATCCGATCTTTCAAGAGACGAGCTTATTGAGAGTGGCTATTCCCCCTGCGGAAGATGTAAACCTTAAGTGGCGCTTTAAGGTTGACTTAAAAAGCTTATTATGATATAATATATCGACTGATTTTTAGGAGTGATAAGTACGAAAAATAAATATCTTGATTTATTCTTGACCTTCTTCAAGATAGGCGCTTTCACCTTTGGCGGAGGCTATGCAATGATTGCTATTTTGGAGAACGAGTTTGTTGAAAGAAAAAAATTTCTGGAGCACGAGGAGTTTATGGATGTCGTTGCTATTGCAGAGTCTACCCCGGGACCCATTGCTATAAACTCTGCCACCTACATAGGTTATAAATCGGCAGGCTTTTTCGGCGCTCTTTTTTCAACCCTGGGGGTTGTCATGCCGTCCTTTATAATCATTTATCTTATTTCTCTTTTCTTCGATGCGTTTTTGTCCTTCAAGCTTGTAGCCGCGGCATTCCGCGGAATTCAGGCGGCGGTGGTATACCTCATTCTCTCCGCAGGCATAAAGCTTTGGAAGAAGATGAAGAAAAAGCCCCTGCCCGTTATCCTCACCACCTGCACCGTCATCTGTATGCTCACCTTTTCCATCACAGCAGTTAAATTTTCAAGCATTTACTATATTTTAATCGGCGCAGTAATCGGACTTTTCTCATATCTTTTGAGTGGGGTTGCTAAAAAGGAGGGAAAACAATGATTCTTCTCAAGCTCTTTCTCACCTTTTTGGAGATAGGTGCTTTCACCTTTGGCGGAGGCTATGCAATGATACCTCTGGTGCGTGAAAAGTGCCTTACTAACGGTTGGCTTGATGATGACGAAATAATGAATTTCATCGCCGTGTCGGAGTCTACACCGGGTCCTATCGCCATCAATATGGCAACCTTTGTTGGCTCATCTCAAAGTGGAATTTTGGGCTCTGTGGTGGCAACTCTCGGAGTTGTGCTTCCGTCCTTCGTAATAATTCTTATTATTACGGCGTTATTTAAAAACCTTATTAAATATAAGGGCGTTCAGGCGGCTCTTTCGGGTATCCGCCCCGTTGTAGTGGGCTTGATTCTCGGCACGTCAATAACAATGTTTTTCAGCGTTATATGCTCCTTTACTTCGTTAGGAGACAAATTCAAGATTGATGTTTTCGCCCTGATAATTTTTGCACTCGTCGTGCTCTTTTCGCTTCTTTATAAGAAATTCAAGAAGAGCGTGCCCTCCCCAATTCTCATTATTGCAATTGGTGCAATATTCGGAATGCTATTTTACTCATAAATTAGATAGCGGAGTGTTCGTCATTGAACACTCCGCTATTTTATTTAACATCTCCCTCAATTATTGTAGCTTGCGAATATCATATACTCCCCGTCGATTTCACGGGCAAGGTAGGTAATGTCGGTAGGATTGCGATAATCCTCTCTGCCATACTTTTTGAGTATATGCACGAACTTGACGCGAAGGGAAACCGTCTTGTCGTCAAGTCTGAAATATTCCGAGGTCTCCACGTCCTCAAAGTCATATCCGTTGTGGTCCCAGGCGAATATAGTCTCTACCGACAGAATTCTTTTGTAAAGCTCGGTGCCCTTCTCGAAATATGGAAACACCGATGACTTTGTGGCGTCGTTCTGCATACAGATTGCATATTGCTTTGCGCCCGTGAGAATTCTCTCGACTATCGCATCTTCAACCTCGTCGTAGATAACGTTTTCTACAAATACCCCGTCCTTTTCCGTAAGCGTCGGGGTGTTTTCGTTTCTGTCAACTACCTTGATGTCAGGGGTCTTGGTAAGACCTGGGATAGTGTAGGTCACATAATCGTGCTTCGTCATATCCTCGGTTAAGTACTTGTCACGGGTATGAGGCTCGGTGTGAGTGACGTAGCTGTCGTCAACGGGCGTGCTGTTGATATAAAGGGTGCTTGAAGAAAGCAGAGTTACGCTCACGTCGTCCCCCTTTGGTAAGTAGAGATTGACACCGTGTGCCTGCCACGAGTTCTCACTCTTTGTCAGGGTGAAGTCGGCAACCTTGAATTCTCCTGCTTTTACAATGTATTGCTTTTTAGTGCTGTCCGTTGTGGCAATACTGGTATAGGTCAGGGGAGTGTTAAGTTCTTTTTCAATATAGCTCTTCAAATCCTCTTTGGTCTCAAATTCCGTCGGCTCATCTCCTGAAAGCTCCAGTATCCGTTCTGCGTCCACCGTCTTGAAGGTGGTGAGGAAGAACTCCTCTGCGATAGTTTCGGGCAGAGTCTTATTGTAATCCTTTATTGCCGAGTTAAGCCACACAAGGAATACGGAAAGTGCTACGATAAAGAATAAAATACAGGCAAAATATATTACGTAGAATTTAGAAAATCTTTTTTTCATTTTACTCGCCCTCCCTTTCTACACAAATATAGGTGGGCAAACGCCTTGGAGGAACGAAAGCCTTATAGGAGTTAACAAGCCCCTGAAGCTGATATTTGTCAAGGTTGTCCTTGTCAACGTCGTATTTGTCAAAATAGTTTTCATAGTACATAAGAGACGAAGAACCGCCGTCAAGCATACCTGCAACTACGGCGCCGTACTGCACCATTATCTCAATGACGTCGTTCCTCGTAGCACCAATACTCGAAGCGCTTCTGCCATCGGTTACAAGTAAGATTACCGTTCCGTCCTGCGCCTGACCGATAGCGGTGCGTTGCGCTGTGCCCGTGTTGTAGTCGGAATAATACATTACGACCTCGCCGTCCTTGGAGGTGATGAGAGTGTTGCCGTTCTGGAAGCTAACGGCGTCACGGATATTAAGCTCCAGCGCCTCTTCCTTTGTCATAGACTCGGAGACAATCAGTCTGTTGTCACGGTCAAAGCCGATAAAGGTACGCTTCAGACCGTCGTCCCACACGCATTCACCCTTTGAAAACGTAAGTCCCATAGGGTTATTTCCGTCCCCCTGTCCGCCCGGATCGTGAAACTCACCGCCGTTGATAAGGGCAACGGCATCCTCTTTTTCCGCCATATCAAAAATTTTCATACCCTTCAAACCTTGGGTAAAGTCGCTGGAGGTGCCGATAAACAGTCTTGACGGGTCGCGGACGAGAAGCACGTAGCCCGTGAAGGTAGAGCCGTTGATTTTTTCAAGTATCATTCCGTCAATTGCCTTCTCCCACTTGTCCGTATCGGGAAGTGAGGACGTTGATTGAGAGTTAAGATAGTCCTCAAGAGAAAGGGTGTCGGTGGTGACGGTGTAGCTTGCCTCGACAATTTTGTCTACCTCCTCCTGAGGCATAAAGAGGGAGGGGAGCCATTTGGTAGCGCTCGCCTGAGTTGCAGAAAGCACCAGCTTCTCCCTCAAGGGCTTACATTCTCCGTTTACAAGCACGTAAAGAGCGGAGTATACTGCAACGAGGAGTAGTATGATAAAGGTGAAAAAGCACAACAGAGTGCGCCAGATATATTTTTTTGCCTTGTTAGTTTGCATATTTACCCTTTCTTGAAAATCCAATATTTTTGAACGTAGAAATTTACAACGAACAATACCGTGTCAACTATTGCTTTGACGAGAGTTACAAGGTATGAGTTGTCGGGAAGCCTCATAAGCGTCGACAAAAGGAAAGTACCGCCTGCGGAAAGGAGCATAACGACCACAACGACAAGCGCGTATTTCACGGCGCATTTTGCAAGGGAGGTGGAGCTTTTGAAAACCACCTTCTTGTTTATAGTGAAGTTAACCACCGAGGAGCACACTCTTGCCAAAGCGGTGGAAAGAGTGATGCCGAAATGGAAGGTTGAATGTAAAAGCGTGAAAAGAAGCATATCCACCGCAAATGCAATAACGGAGGAAGCAATATATTTCAGCATCAGCGACATAATTCTGAGTGAGTCACGCACGGGTCTGAAATGAGAGCTTTTGTTCTCGTTTAAATAAACCGTTTCAATCTTCACTTCACAGTAGTCAAGCCCCATTTGCTTCAATTCAAGAAGCACGTTGGTTTCGTATTCAAATCTCTCACCCGAAACCTTTCCCATCGCCTCAAAGCTCTTTTTCGGTATACCGCGAAGCCCTGTTTGCGTGTCGCAAATATAGTTTCCCGAGCATAGAAACAGAGCCACGGAGGTGAGTCTGTTACCGAATTTGCTTCTGAAGGGCACGTTGTCAAGAGAAAAGTCACGGCAACCGAGAACGAATTTCCCCGTCTCTGCCAGCTTTTCGGCAACACGCCTCGTATCCTTCGCCGTGTGCTGACCGTCGGCGTCGCAGGTGACGATACCCTCAATTTCCGGCATATTTTCGGAAACGTATTTCAGCGCAGTTTTTAGGGCAGCCCCTTTTCCGCGGTTAACGTCGTGGGTAAGCCTCGTTATTCTGTCGTCCTTTGGGAAATACACCTTATTCTCGGCACGGCTTCCGTCGTCTACGATGAGGATTTTTTCAAACCCAACGCCAAAGAGCTCCGACACAACGCCAAAAAGTCTCTCGTCGGGGTTTAGCGAGGGGATTACAACGCATATGTTTTTCATAACAACCTCTTTAATAATCCTTGAATTTTTCAATGAAGCTTGGAGTTAAAAATTCATCGGAAATAGTTTTCTTTGCATAGGAAATAAGTCTTTCGTAGGTCAGGGGATTGCCGTAGTAATTTCTGACTCCGTGTATACTTGCAAGCTCGGGAGTGTAGTCCTCCATAAGATAAACTATATTCGTGTAGAAATTCCGCGGAAAATGGAAAACGGTGGGGTGAAATAAAACGTCGGCAATAACGGCGTCTTTTTCGCCCTCTTTTTCTATTTTTATTTCCGCTATTCCGCCTACCATACTGTAATCGTGGTCTTGCTCGGCAACGAAATTGCCAAGTGAAAATACGCAGAGCATCTTGTTTCCGCCTTTACCGTCATACCACTCTATCGGCTGAAGCACGTGGGGGTGATGACCTATTACTGCATCAACCCCGTTATCTGCCATAAGCTGAGCCAGTCTTCTCTGCTCTGACGAGGGGGTGAACTGGTATTCGTTGCCCCAATGCATTGACACAAACACCATATCCGCGCACTCACGGGCAAGGGCGGTCTGTCTTATTATATCCTCGTCGTCAATGTAGGGGATTACAAGGGGAGAGGAGGGGGACTTTGTTATTCCGTTAGTGGAGTATGTGTAGGAGAGAAAGGCAATTTTAATGCCGTTTACTTCGTGTACTCTTATATTGTCAAAATCCTCTTCATCTTTGTATCCGCCAATCATCGTAACGTCAAGACCATTCCAGAAATCAATGGTAGAGTCAAGCCCCGACGCCCCCTTGTCGAGCATATGGTTGGAGGCAATGTTAATTACGTCAAAGCCAAGCTCCACAAGGTCAAGCCCCAATTCCTGAGGAGCGTTGAACATAGGATAATAGCTGATGCTATATCCCTCTCCTGCCATTGGGACCTCCTGATTTATAAACGCCACGTCTGCATCCTTGATTATTTCTGCTACCTCGGCGTATTGTGGCTTGAAATCAAATTCTCCCGTTTCCTCTGTAGCCTTGCTTCTTGCGTCCTTTATGTTTCCGCCGTAGGTGATGTTGTCACCGCAGGCGATAAAGGTTACTTCCTTCAGGGTGTTGATAAGGGCGTCATTCGGCTCTAAGGTGCTTTCTTTTATTTCAAGACTTCGTACCTTGCCGTCGGTTTCTCCCGTACAGGAAAAGAGAAAAAGCGACAGACAAATAAAAGTCACGGCAATAAGTCTTTTCGACAAATTTATCATCTCTCTTTATAAATGATTTTACATTATAATCATATCACAAAAGAATAAATTCTTCAATAGCAAAAAGGGATAAATAGCACTATTTATTTCAAAAAACTCGTTTGCATATTGAATATGCACTTTGCATAAAATGTAGAGCAAAAATATATGTAAAAGGAGAGAATAATGAAAAGAATTATTTCGGCATTTCTGGTGCTATGTACCGCCTTTTCGCTTACCCTGACTGCCGTGGCAAACGAAAGCGTAATATCCGTGTTTTCGGCAGACGACTTTTTACCCTATGAGGAAACGGCGGAGGAGGTGTTCAATCTTGAAAACGATATACCCAGCGCAATCCTTATGGAAAGGGATAGCGGTGAGGTGCTTTTCGAGCACAACCCCGACGAAAAGATGCCTATTGCATCGGTTACTAAAATTATGACTATGCTTCTCGTAATGGAGGCACTTGACTCAGGCGTAATAAAGCTTGACGATATGGTAAGCGTCAGCGACAACGCCGCTTCGATGGGTGGCAGTCAGGCGTATATGGAGCCGGGTGAACAAATGTCGGTAAACGATATGCTGAAGGCTGTGGCGGTTGCAAGCTGTAACGACGCGGCGGTGGCGCTCGGCGAGCATATTTCGGGCAGTGAAGCGTCATTCGTGGAAAGAATGAATAACCGTGCGAGAGAGCTTGGAATGACGTCAACCGAATTCCTTAACTGTACGGGGCTTGACGACAACGAAATGCATTATTCGTCTGCACGCGACGTTGCCATTATGTCAAGGGAGCTGCTTTGTCACGAGAAGATATTCGACTATACTACCATCTGGATGGACTCTATCAGAGGCGGTGAGTTTGGTCTTGCCAATACCAATAAGCTCATTCGCTTTTATAACGGAGCTAACGGACTGAAAACGGGCTACACCTCCAAGGCGCGCTTTTGCCTCAGTGCCAGCGCTGACAGGGACGGTATGGGTCTTGTGGCGGTGGTGCTTGGTGCACCAACGAGCGACCGCCGTTTCGCAACTGCCAGGGGACTTCTTGATTGGGGCTTTGCAAACTTTTCCGTTTACAAGGTAGAGCCTGTTGACGATATTAAAATAAAGGTCTGGGGAGGCAAAAAGGGCACGGTGAATTGCAGGTCAGAGGGCGGTGTTATCGTTTTGCCAAAGGGTCAGGCAGGGCAGGTAAAAAAAGACGAAGCGCTTCCCAAAGAGCTTAATGCACCCATAAAAAAAGGTGATAAGGTTGGAAAAATCACCTATACCCTCGGTGAAGAGCCACTTCTTGAGATAGACGTTACCGCCACCGAAACGGTGGAAAAGGCAGGCGTTTTTGATATTTTCACAAGTCTACTAAAGGGCGTTTTCGGGTGAAAAAATATTGCACTTGCAAAAAAATCCAATATGTGCTATAATAAATTATCAGTGTGGATTTGAGCCTTTAGGTATTTTCGGTAAAATTTTGACAACCGAAGGTTGCAGGTCTGCTTTGCGTTGTTAAAATCAAGCAATTTATTGCTTAATTTATAAAAGTGAGGACTTTTTTATGAATAGAGGTATCGCTGTTGCAGGCAATTTATTTGCCGACAATATCAAGCGGTGCGATCGTTACCCCGCAAACGGTGCACTTACGAATATAAGAAGTGCGACGAAAACACTTGGCGGCTGCGTTGGTAATATCGCGTCAGACCTTGCAATAATGGATCCTGAAATAAACATCGTTGCTATCAGTAAGGTGGGAAACGACACAAACGGAGAGTTTGTAAAAAACTCTCTTGCCTCTCTCGGCGTTGATATCGAGGGTATCAAGACCGCCGCAGATGCACATACGTCCTTTACCGACGTAATGTTCGACCTTTCCACCAACGAGAGCACCTTCTTTCAGTCAAGTGGCTCGACGTCCATCTTTTCACCCGACGACATCGACTTTGACAAGCTCAACGTGGATATCTTCCACATCGGACACACTCTCCTTCTTGAACAGTTCGATTCTCACGACGAGGATTACGGAACGGTTATGGCACGGACTCTCGACAGAGTATCAAGCCTTGGCATCAAGACCTCAATCGACGTGTTAGGTGAGAAAAGTGACAGATTTCTTAGTATTCTTCTTCCCGCGCTGAAATATTGCGACTACTTTATCGTCAACGAGGTCGTGGCGTCTCTTGCTACGGGAATTGACGTATGCGACGAGAATGGCAACGTATCACAAAGCGCCGTTAAAACTGCAATCAACGCTCTCTTTGACCTTGGCGTTCGCGAGGTGGTTTCCATACACTCCCGTGAGGGCGGATGGTTTTCACAGAAGGGAAGCGGGGTATATTTTCAGCCGTCCCTTAATCTGCCAAAGGATAAGATTATAAGCAAGATTGGCGTAGGAGATGCGTTTTGCGCGGGTATCCTCTATTCTCTTTACAACGAGTTCGACCCCGAATATTCTCTCAGGGTGGCAGGCGCTGCGGCTGCTTGCAGTCTTACCGACGAGAATGCCAGCGGAGGTATGAGACGGTTTGATAAGATAATGGAGCTTGAAAGCGAGATTGGCTACGAACAGAATTGAAATTATGGGGATGCAAAACATCCCCGTTTTTTTAACTATAAGGTGATTTATGTTGAAAGTATTATTTTCCGACGGCGATATTGCCGTAATCGTCAAGCCCGTGGGGCTTGATTCCGAGCACGGAGTGCCTGACGCTATAAAAAAACTTCTCGGCGGTGAGGTGTATACCCTCCACCGTCTTGACAAAAACGTGGGTGGCGTTATGGTCTATGCAAGAAGCGCACCCGCCGCCGCAACTCTCTCCCGTGTAATTGCCGAGGGACAAATGGTCAAGGAATATTTGGCGCAGGTTCACGGATGTACCGAGGCGAGTGGCGTAATGGAGGACCTTCTCTTCAAGGACTCCTCTAAAAATAAGGTCTTTGTGGTTAAAAGAGAAAGGCGTGGCGTAAAGCAGGCAAAGCTTGAGTATACCACCCTGAAAACCGACGGGGAAGTGTCTCTCGTCCATATTCGTCTCCACACGGGCAGAAGTCACCAGATAAGAGTGCAATTTGCCTCCCGTGGCTTTTCGCTTTTGGGTGACCGCAAATATGGCGCTCGCGACACTCTTATGTCTCCCAGACTTTATTCCCACAAAATTACCTTCCCTTATAAAAACGAAATGCTTTCTTTTTGGGATACACCCGAATGGGCAAAATAAAAGGAAATGTAAAAAAGTCGTGAGCGTCCTAAACATTTTCACATCCTAAAGTGTCAAGGGTTGGAAAAAACTCTGTAGAGTTTTTTACAGCCCTTTTGTATAAGCTATTTATTTTTAAATTAATACATTCCGCCCATTCCTGCACCGGGTGCGGCAGCAGGCATTGCGGGAGTTTCTTCCTTCTTATCAGCAACGAGAGCTTCTGTGGTAAGAGCCATTGAAGCAACCGATGCAGCGTTCTGGAGTGCAGAACGTGTAACCTTAGTAGGATCTATGATTCCTGCTTCGAACATATCAACGTATTCCTCTGTATAAGCGTTGAAGCCGTATGCCTTCTTCTTGGATGAGAGGATCTTGTTGATGATAACAGAGCCTTCAAAGCCTGCGTTTTCAGCAATCTGACGAGCGGGCTCTTCAAGAGCGCGAAGAACGATTGAAACACCAACCTTTTCGTCACCGTCGGTAGTAGCAAGAAGCTTCTTAACCTCAGGGATTACGTTGAGAATAGCAACTCCGCCGCCGGGAACGATACCGTCCTCAACTGCCGCACGGGTAGCGTTGAGAGCGTCCTCAATTCTCAGCTTCTTTTCCTTCATTTCTGCCTCTGTCGCAGCGCCAACCTTGAGTACTGCAACACCGCCTGAAAGCTTAGCAAGTCTTTCCTGAAGCTTCTCACGGTCAAATTCTGATGTGGTAGTTTCAAGAGAAGATTTGATCTGTGCAACTCTTGCCTTAATGTCGTCGCTGTTTCCTGCGCCGTCAACGATGATAGTGGTCTCCTTGTTGATCTTAACCTGCTTAGCACGGCCAAGCTGAGCAACTGTTGCTTCCTTGAGGTCGAGACCGAGGTCATCTGTAATAACCTCACCGCCTGTAAGGATAGCGATATCGCGAAGCATTTCCTTTCTTCTGTCGCCAAAGCCGGGAGCCTTAACTGCAACGCAGGTGAATGTACCGCGGAGCTTGTTTACAAGGATAGTGGAAAGAGCCTCACCCTCAAGGTCGTCAGCGATGATAACAAGCTTTTTGCCTGCCTGAACAACCTGCTCGAGAAGGGGAAGTACCTCCTGAATATTTGAAATCTTCTTGTCTGTGATAAGAATGTAAGCGTCGTCAATCGTTGCTTCCATCTTGTCTGTGTCTGTTACCATGTAGGGAGAAATGTAGCCTCTGTCGAACTGCATACCCTCAACAACCTCACAGTAGGTCTCGGCAGACTTGGACTCCTCAACGGTGATAACGCCGTCGGAGGTAACCTTTTCCATAGCATCGGCAATAAGTCTTCCTACCACCTCGTCGTCAGCGGAAACTGTACCGATACGAACGATATCGTTTGTACCCTGAACCTTGTGAGAATTTTCGTTAAGAGCTTCAACAGCCTTCTGGATAGCCTTCTGAATACCCTTCTTAACAACCATGGGATTAGCACCTGCCGCAACGTTCTTCATACCCTCGCGGATGAACGCCTGAGCAAGAATGGTAGCGGTTGTAGTTCCGTCGCCTGCTACGTCGTTGGTCTTGGTAGCAACCTCACGAACAAGCTGAGCACCCATATTTTCAAATGCATCGTCAAGCTCGATTTCCTTTGCAATAGTTACACCGTCGTTAGTGATAAGGGGAGCGCCGAACTTCTTTTCAAGAACTACGTTTCTGCCCTTAGGACCAAGAGTAACCTTAACTGTGTTGGCAAGCTTGTCAACACCTGCAAGAAGCTTGTTTCTTGCTTCAATTCCGTAAATAAGTTCCTTTGCCATGATAAATTCCTCCTAAATTACTCTACAATAGCAAGAATATCGCCCTGTCTGACGATGATGTACTCAACGCCGTCAAGCTTGATTTCAGTGCCTGAATATTTGCTTGTTATAACCTTGTCGCCAACCTTAACTGTCATCTTAACTTCGTTACCCTCAACCATTCCGCCGGGACCAACCTCTACTACCTCTGCTACGGAAGGCTTTTCCTTTGAAGCGGCGGTAAGGATAATACCGCTCTTTGTAGTTTCCTCGGTCTCTACCATTTTGAGAACAACTCTGTCAAGTAATGGCTTTAATTTCATGTTTCTTCCTCCTATAAATAAAAGTTAATTTTAAACGTTTTTAACATTTAGCACTCTTTAGCTTTGAGTGCTAACCACAAGTAATATTTTACACATTATAGAATAAAAATCAAGTGTTTTTTGCAATGTTCACATTTAATTAACATTTACTCTACCATTCGTAAAAATTCATCCTCATCAATTACGGGAATGCCCAGCTCTGTTGCCTTTTTCAGCTTTGAGCCTGCGGCTTCGCCTGCCAGAACGTAGCTTGTTTTTTTCGATACGGACGAGGCGGCTTTTCCACCGTTATTGGCTATTTTTTCCTCAGCTTCGCTTCGTGACATCGTTTTTAAAGTACCCGTCACAACTATGGTAAGCCCATCAAGTCTATTTGACTCACTCTTGGAAATATACTCGGTATTGACACCCGAAGCTTTAAGCCTTTCTACCAACTCTCTTGTTGATTCGTGGGAGAAGAAATCGCTGATGCTCTTGGATAGCACCTCGCCTATGTCTTCAATCTCCGCGAGGAGTGAAAAATCGGAATTCATAAGGTTGTCAAGCGTCTTATATTCCTTTGCCAGAACAGATGCTGACTTTTCACCTATGTGGTTGATACCAAGACCGAAAAGAAGCTTTGAAAGACACATACTTTTTGAAGCCTCAAGGGCTGAGAAGAGCTTTTTCGCCGATTTCTCACCAAGACCATCAAGGGACGCAACCTTGTCGAAATCCATAGTGTAAAGGTCGGCAATAGATGAGATAATATTATTGTTTATCAGCGTATCCACAATGGCAGGACCAAGCCCGTCAACGTTCATTGCGTCACGGGATGCAAAATGGGTAATGCTTCTGTGAAGCTGAGCAGGGCAGGAGGCGTTGGTGCAACGGATAGCACTCTCGCTTTCCGAAACGTAAACGGGCTCGTTGCAGGAGGGGCAGAGTCGCGGAAATTCATAGGGAACGGAAGCGGTGTCTCTCTTCGTCTTGTCAACGTAAAGCACCTCGGGGATTATTTCACCCGCTTTTCTAACTATAATAGTGTCACCTACACGAATGTCCTTTTCCCTGATAAAGTCCTTATTGTGAAGTGTCGCCCGTGATACGTTCGTTCCTGCCAGCCTTACCGTGTCAAAGTTTGCGTTCGGGGTCAAGACGCCCGTTCTTCCAACTTGTATGGTAATGGAGCGCAGAACGGTTGGCTTCTCCTCGGGGGGATATTTGTAGGCAACCGCCCACTTTGGAACGTTGGTCAGTTCTCCCAATTCCTGCCTTATGGCAAAGTCGTCCACCTTCACAACTGCGCCGTCTATGTCAAAGGTGAGGTTTTCACGATTTTCTCCACGCGCCATTATATCGCGGAATATATCCTCGGGATTGTCAAATACACGGCAGTCGGGTGAGACTTTAAAGCCAAGCTCCTTCAGGTACATAAGGGACTCTAAATGGGAGTGAAGCTCACGCCCTCCCGAAATCTGCTGAATATTGAAAACGAAAATGTCAAGCCTTCTGGACGCCGCAACCTTCGAGTCAAGCTGTCTGAGTGAGCCTGCAGCGGCATTTCTCGGGTTAGCAAGAAGCGCTTCGCCCCTTTCCTCTCTCTCCTCGTTCAGCTTGTGAAAAACTGCCTTCGGCATATACACCTCGCCTCTTACCTCGATAAAGGGAACGGGAGTGTTAAGCTTCAGGGGTATGGAGTTAATGGTCTTAAGGTTTTCCGTAATATCCTCACCAACAGTTCCGTCGCCTCTGGTAGAGCCACGCTTGAAAATACCGTTTTCGTATTCAAGAGAGACCGAAAGACCGTCAATTTTATATTCAACCGCAAATTTTGTATCACGGTGCTCCTCGGACATTTTTCTAACTGCGTCGAAAAGCTCATCCTTGGAAAAAACGTCCTGCAGACTCTGCATCTGTACGGCGTGCTGAACCTTTTCAAATCTGTCAAGCACCGCACCTCCCACGCGCTTGGTGGGGGAGAGGGGAGAATCAAATTCGGGATACTTTTGCTCAAGCTCCTGAAGCTCACGGTAGAGGGCGTCATACTCATAGTCGGGTATTTCGGGCGCATCGTCCACGTAATATTTTTTACTGTGATACGTCAGCCTTTCCCTCAGGTCGTTGATTTTATTTTCAATATTTTTATCCATATTTTTCACCTCTGCGTATTTATAATATTATACAACGATATGATAATAATGTCAAATAATATGTTGAAAAAGATTTCTTTCTGTGCTATAATAATTTCGTAAAATTTGCACGTCTTGAAACTCTGTAATTCAACACCTATTTTTCGGAGAAGAAATGGAAATATACTATAATTCATATACGGGCACCCGTCCCACCGCCGTGGCACTCGGTAACTTTGACGGAGTCCACATCGGTCACAAAAAGCTTATAGAGAAAATCACGGATGCAGAGGGGCTCTCATCCCTTGTCTATACCTTTTCCTCCCATCCATTAAACGACCTGCATGGTGAGGGCACGGTAAAAAATATAAACACAAACGAAGAAATCGTCTCGGTTTTTCAGGACCTTGGCGTTGACGAAATATTCTTCGACTCGTTTTTGTCGGTTGCGTCTATGTCACCCGAAACCTTTGTTAAAGAGGTGCTGGTAGAAAAGCTCCACGCCCGTGAGGTCGTGTGTGGCTTCAATTACCGCTTCGGTCACAAGGCAAGCGGAGACGCAAGACTTTTGGAAGAGCTTCTTTCTTTCTACGGCGTTCACCTCACCGTTGTTCCCGAGGTCACCTTCGAGGGAAAAACCGTTTCTTCCACTCTCGTTCGTGACGTACTTTCATCAGGTGACGTGGAGCGCGCAGGGCTTCTTCTCGGCAGACCTTATTTTGTTAAGTCTCCCGTTGTTCACGGAAAGGCTCTCGGAAGAAAGCTTGGCTTTCCCACCGCCAATCTTGTGCACTCAACTACCCGCCTTGCTTTGCCCGTGGGCGTATACTTTGGCATATGCCGAATAGATACGGGCGAGGAGTTTCCGTCGGTAATAAACGTGGGTCGTTGCCCCACGGTAGACGATACCGTGAGAGCCGTTACCACGGAGGCACATCTTATCGGCTTTGACGGCGATTTATACGGCAGGGAGGTTCGTCTCGAATTTTTGACGAAGCACAGAGGGGAGATGAAATTCCCATCACTCGACGCCCTCAGCGCTCAAATACGCTCCGACGTCGACTCCTGCCTCACTTATTTAAAAAGAAAGGATGAGCTACGGTGAAAAAATTCAGAGTATTACTCTTTATTCTCCTAATATCCCTCTCGCTCACATTGGTGTGCGAAGCCGACGAAGAGCCCGAGATAAGTGCCGATTACGCCTGCGTTTACAACGTGGAGTCCGACACGATGCTCTACGCTAAGGGGGCAAACACTATTATTTATCCTGCCTCACTCGTCAAGATAATGACCGCATCTCTTGCCTTTGATTATCTGTCCGAGGTAGGCGGAGATGACTTTGCGGTTACTGTAACCGCCTCGGCGCTTGAAACTTTGGCTGGCAATAATATCAAATTAAAGGAAGGGGAGACCCTCTCCTTTCGTGAGCTTCTTTCTGCCGTGGTTATAGGTGGCGCAAACGACGCCGCCCTCGTAATTGCCGAAACGGTGGCAGGCTCGGTTGACGCGTTTGTGGATATGATGAACGAAAAGGCGGCATCCCTTGGCGCTGAAAATACACAGTTCGCCAACCCCACGGGATACCATTCACCCTATATGTATTCCACCCTTTCCGACCTCGCTCTTATATGTAAATGGGCAAGCTCTAATTCCGAATATATGGCACTTGCCTCTACCGTTAAGTATACTATCCCCGAAACCAATATGTCCGCCCCCCGAAACCTTTCCAACTCCAACCTTCTTCTTGACCCAACTCATTGGCTAAGGCATTACAAGCCAGGCACGTCTGGTATGAATTCAGGCTCAACAGCGCAGGCAGGATATACGCTTGCAACGGTTTACGACAACGACGGACAGACCAATATAGTTATCATCGCAGGGGGCAAGGTTGACGGCTGGGACTATCATTACTACAACGATGCATCAACCCTTATCGACTATACCAGCGTCAGCTACAGCTACCAGTCGCTTGTGGAAAAGGATTTGCCCGTTGTGGATATGAGCGTTCTCTACGGCAAGGAGACCGACCACGTGTTGTTAACTACCAGCAAAGAGGTGGTTGCCCTTCTTCCAAACGATTATGACCCTGCCCTCGTAACTACCGATTATACCCTACATAGCACAAACCTCGTTGCCCCTATCAAGAAGGGCGCCGAGTTTGGCTCATATAACGTATACTACGACGGAGAACCCCTTTCAAGCATCCCTCTCGTTACGCAAAACACAGTCAAGCGCGACTATTTTGCCTTTATAATGGGCAGTATCTCCGCTTTCTTTGAAATGGAGATAGTTAAATCTGTCATATGGCTTCTTATTTCCGCCTTCTTCTTTGCTATCGTCATAACGGTGGTATGGATTTACACCAAGCGCCAAAGAAAATTAAGACGAGAAAGAGAAGAAAGACGAAGACGCCTTGAGCACGCAAGACGAAGCATAACCAAATAGGAGATTTCAACTTACCAAACTTATATAATTGGACAAAGCAAAAATATCAAGTAAAAATTGTTTCACAAAAAGGATGCCGTAATAAACGGCATCCTTTTTTGGTAAGGTTATTCTAAATGTTATTCAGCATAACGCTTCTCATTAAAAATTATAGTACGGGTATTTTCGATATTCCTCAGGCACTTCCTCATCATCGGTAGCATGTATTGTCTTGAAGATAGAAAACGGCAGTACACATTTTTACAAATTTCCCCTCGTCCTGCAATGCGCGAGGACTGCCGTTCCACCACACGACTTTATTATTTGCCTTGACAACTATCTCTGTTTTGTCATCCATTACGTAGGTTATTTGAATGGTTGGAGCATCGTCTGTAAGAGCTTTTAACGGTGCATAGTGTAAATACCCCAACAGAGCCTCTGCCAATTCAATATAATATTCGTCGGTCATTTCTTTTACGTCGTCTGGATAGTCGGCGTGTGTAACTATGACCCGTTCAATATTTTCCACTTTAGGAGTGTCAAGCAACGGAACACCCTCAATCAGTAAATTAAGCGCTATTGTAACGATGCAGACGATAATTATCGTCACCACCCAACGAATGACCTTTTTCATATCATTAACTCACGTTCGTTAGTTCGATAGTAGTTCAATTAACCTCTTGTCCGTGGTATAAATGCCTTCGTATAGAATTTCAACGTAGTACATTTCACCTTCGTTATAGGCGTAGAAATAGTGAGTTCTTTCATCGGTTTTTACTGCGATTTCATAGTACACTTTAGCACCAGGACTATCCTGCACGCTCATTTTACGTGTCGCATCAGCCTTGGATAGATGTGACAGGATACTATTAATGTTATCGTTTGCGATTTCGTGAGACTCTACGGCATTTCGCATTTCATTTTTAGTAACTGTCATTGATACCACAGCGCTTGCCAAAGGCACCTTAATAGGAGTAGCCTTAGGAAATAGGTTGTCAATTATTATGTAACCCCCAAAAACTAACCCGGCGAGTATGGTAACGATAATTATTGGAACGATAAACTTTTTCATTTTTAATTGTACCCTATAGTTATTTCTTTCGTTTATCAATAAAAGTCTGCAATATGATTTCTGCGGAAATCGTATCGACTATACCACGTTTTTTCGTTTTTTTTGTGTTTGTGGCAATCATATAATTATACGCCGATACCGTGGTGCACCTTTCGTCCTGAGTCTCTATGGGCAGGGGAGTGAGCGTCTTTAATATCTCACAGAAGGCAAGGGTGTTTTCTACCCTGAAGCCCCTTGTTCCGTCCATATTGAGCGGTAAGCCCACAACGATTAGCTCTGCGCCCTCGTCTAAGGCAATCTTTGCGGCAATCTCCGCCGCGCCCCTCATTCCGCGCACCTTTTCCGTCCTCAGCCCCGTTGCAATAATTTCATCCTTATCGCAGGTGGCAAAGCCTACTCTTGAGTCGCCGTAGTCAATAGCTAAAATTCTGATACTAACACATCCTTTATTCAATAATTACGAGGTATTTGCCCTCACTCGCCGTAACCGTATAGGCAAGTGAGCCGTCGGTATAAAGCTCAAATGAGTCCTCCCCGTCGGTCAGCACTACCTCAAGGGGCGTGGGAGAAGAAAGGGAAAGGAAGGCTTCCTTTTTCGTTTCAAGATTGAATACAGATGCCGAATAGATAATCTTTCCAGACTCTTCAAAGGAGTAGGTGAAAATTACCTCAGGCTTTCCGTCACCCGTTACGTCCTTATACTTGATATCCTGAACGCCCTCTCCGCCAAGGTATCTGCCAAGCGAGAAAACCTCGCCGTAATAGGTAAGGTAGGTGCCCTTACCCACTCTGAAAAGGTTTGCTCCGCACTCATCGAAAAAGCCTTCGGGAGTTAGGCTTGAGATACGGTCGTATTCTTCATCGGTTATATTGAGGGAGTTCTTTGAAGCATAAACGCGCAGAAGCTCACGGAATTCATCGATGCTCAGCGCCGTTGGGGGTATTACCTCCTCGGGCTTCGGCTTGTTTTCATATACGAAGCTGAACATATCACGAAATACGTTCAGATTGCATTTTTCCCTCAATTCAACCTCTTCTTTTCCGTTTGTGATCGTCACGGGATACCTTACGCAGATAAGGGTGGATTTTGGGATAAGGGATAACCCTGGCAGGTATGACACGTCAAGGTCGGAAAGGTACACAGCATATTCGTTTACGGCAAAGTCGGGCGTATACCCCAGTGCCTCCGACAAGGGCATCAAAACACCCGTCCGTTCGGCAACCGAAAAGTATTTTTCGTCAAGCAGGTATATCATAGAATCACCTGCAATCATCTGCGCAGTAAAGGCGTCGCCAACCGTCTTTTGCACCTTCATTCCGTCGTAGCCCGTGGCAAAGTCGCCCTCGGTGTCGTCAAAGTCGTCGGTTGCATCAAGGGCGGTCAGCTCTATGTAATCTATATACTTCTTTCCGTCCTTGTTGTAGTCCTCCTTCATAACTGTTGCCATAGACTCCTGAATAAGACTCTCTCCCGAAAAGGCAACCCTTGCGGGACCCATATAGAGAAAGTTGGCGTCAGGCTTATTCTTGTTTATAAGCTGAGCAACACAAATCCCAAGGAATACGGCAAAAAAGACTATCAGCAAAAACGCAACCTTATTGTGATACCAGAAATTTTCGACCCACTGTCGAAACGTCATTTTTTCCTTCATTTTCTTTCACCTCAAAGATAGTTTAGTAATAAAGTTAAACGGATTTTTTATCTTTTTTTAAACTTATTCCGAATTTTTTCAAATAGTAGTAGCAGGTAGGCAGAACGAACACCAGAGCGCCAAGCCAGGCGGCAGGCTCGATATAGTATATCGTTTCAGCACCCCACCAAAGATAAGTTACCTTTGCCATAAACGCTCTTACCGCAAATTCTCCAAAGCCCGAAGCCATGGACCAGAACGAGTCGCCAAGCGCTTGAAGAGTAGAGCGGTAGAGATAGAGAAGATAGAGGATAACGAGAGAAATTGCCATTATGAAAAGGTATTCGTAGGCTATGGCAAGAGATTCGGGCGCGCCTGCCTCGCTCTTATCTATAAAGAGAGACAAAAGGGGCTTGCCAAGGAGGATTGTGACGGCGGTGATAATGACCGACGTTACCGTAAGAATTACGGCAGAGGTCTTAAAGCCGTCACGTACTCTGTCAAACCTTTTCGCACCGTAGTTCTGCGAAAGGTAGGTGGTAATGGAAAAGCCCAGTGAAATGGCGGTACACTCCAAAAGACCGTATAGCTTATTCGTAGCGGTATAGCCTGCAATGAAAATACTGCCCTCAAGATTGACGGTGGATTGAAGAACTATTCCGCCTACCGACAGAATGGCGTTTTGAAGTGCCAGGGGCAGACCGAAGAGCAAGAGGTCACGCGGCATATGCCCCTTGAGCTTAAAGTCATTTTTCGTAAGCTTTATATATTCAATCTTGCCTATCCTGATTACTGCGTATATAAAGGAAACTAACTGGGAGATAACCGTTGCAAACGCCGCACCGAAAACTCCCATTGGAATAATCACGACGAACAAAAGGTCAAGCACGACGTTCAATACGGCGGCAATTACCATGGCTATCATAGGCGAGCGCCCGTCACCAAAGGCACGCAGTATTGCCGACGTCAGATTGAAGCCCGTAACTATCAGCGTTCCTGCAATCATGGTATACATATAGGTTGCAGAGTCGTTCAGTATTTCGGGAGGCGTTTTTAAAAGCACCAAAAGCGGCTTTGTAAATACGAGACCCAAGACTGTCAGCACCAAGGCGCATATTACGGAAAGACTTACCGAAGCACCTATCGCTTCTGCCACAAGCCTTTTGTTGTCCATACCGAAGTATCTTGAAACGAAGGTGGAAAACCCGTTGGTCAGGGCAGTTATACTCCATGAAATCAAGCCGTATATCCAGGTGGTACATCCCACCGCCGCCAACGCTTCAACACCAAGCGCCCTGCCGACGATGGCAGTATCTACGATAAGATATAATTGTTGTCCTAAATTTGCAAGAATGAGAGGGAAGGCAAAATTCAAAATCAATTTTGTGGGATTCCCCGTGGTCATATTAGTGGTCTGGTTCACTGTGCCTCCGATACGTCAAGGGTTAAAGAGCGGTAATAATCGTTATATAAAATCTTTTCGGAAATGGTAAATTTGTTCTTGACTTCACTTTCGAGACGGGTGATATATTCCTCGCTTACCTTTTCCTCCGTTCTGTTCGTAACCGTCCCGTCGGTGCAATTATAGAACACCTTATCGGTTACGAAGCTTCTGTCTGCAAGGGTCGCTATATGCTCGCCCTCGGCAAAAATATCCTTACCGACAAGCATACGGGAATCGTATTTAATTCCCAGCAGATTTGAAAGGGTTGGCAGAATGTCAAGAGAACAGCAGGTGGTGTCCACCTCAATAGGCTCCGTCATAGAGGACGACCAAAGGATAAGAGATGAGCGGAATTTGTCGAAATGCTCGTCAAGTGTTTTCCCTGCCATTTCCTCCATACCCTCTATTCCGAGGGGATAGGGATAGTGGTCGTTTGTCAGCATAATAAGAGTGTTGTCAAGCACCCCTGCCCTCGTCAGCTCGTCAATCAGGTATTGCAGGGCGTATTCAAGCTCCTGCTGTGCGGCAAGGTACGCCCGAACACCTTCGGAATAGGGGAGAGCGCTTGCAAAATCTCTGTTCTTCTTTGCCATATCGTTAGAAGAAAAATAGTATGGCATATGACCGCTGAAGGTCAGAAAGTATGCGTGAAAGGGAGCTATCTCGCCCGTTTCGTCGGGGGTGAGAAGGAAGGGCAGAGTCTGTTCCATCATACTCACGTCGGAGGTAGGCCAGTCGTTCACCTTTTTCAGACCTCTTGACATTCCCTTGAAGTCGTAGCCAAGATTTGTGTGAGTCTGGTGCCTGCCGTAGTAGTTGTAGTAATAATTGTGGAACGCATACGCCTTAACGCCAAGCCTTTTATATTGATTGCCAAGGCAGAAGGGGAGGGAATTTTCCTTTGAGACGGTAAAGCTGTTGTAATCGTAGAAATTATCCCATCCGCGCCCTAAGAGAGAGGTGTCGGGAATAAGCCCCGTCAGAATTGCGTATTCTCCGTTGGAGGTATTGTCCGAGACCGTGTTGTAGTAGTCATTAAATATAAAGCCCTCGGTTGCCATTTTATAAAGGGTAGGGGTGCGCTCCTCGTCGATTACGTATTCCGAAAAGGACTCGGCGCATATCATAATGAGGTTATATCCCTCAAACATACCTGTGTACTCGTTTTGCCTCGTGCCCTCAAGGGACTTGAAATAATTGTGGAGCTTTATATTCTCCTCGTTTTCCTCGGTGGCAAGGAGAGCGTCAAAGTCAATGTCAAGGTTGTTGTAGGGGTAAACTATTTCCTCAGGCACCTCAAGCTCTTTTTCGGGAGGCACGGGCGCCTTTGGTATTTCTATCAAGTCACTGCTCTTCGCCCCGCAAAACAGTCCTCTTA
>JAZSLY010000093.1:0-8961 GCA_045535585.1 Eubacteriales bacterium | reverse complement strand
AGCAACGTCGGTTGTAACCGTTCCAGCCTTGGGGTTAGGCATAAGTCCCTTAGGACCGAGCACCTTACCGAGACGTCCGATAACACCCATCATATCGGGAGTAGCGATGATAACGTCAAACTCGAACCAGTTCTCTGACTGGATCTTCTGAACGTACTCTTCTGCGCCAACATAGTCAGCACCTGCTGCCTCAGCAGCCTTTGCAAAGTCACCCTTAGCAAATACGAGGGTACGAACTGTCTTACCTGTACCGTTAGGAAGTACAACAGCACCTCTAACCTGCTGGTCTGCGTGTCTTGAGTCAACGCCGAGTCTTACGTGAAGCTCAACGGTCTCGTCAAACTTTGCCTTTGAAGTCTTGCAAACAAGCTCGCAAGCCTCATCTACGTCGTAAAGCTTTGCCTTTTCAACAAGCTTTGCACTATCTTTATAATTCTTTCCTCTAAACATTTCGCACGCCCTCCTTATTCTTCAACGGTAACGCCCATGCTTCTGGCGGTACCTGCAATCATGCTCATAGCAGTTTCAATGTTGATTGCGTTAAGGTCAGGGAGCTTCTGTTCAGCAATCTTTCTAACCTGTTCCTTTGTGAGCTTAGCTACCTTGTTCTTGTTGGGAACACCTGAGCCGCTCTCGATGCCTGCTGCCTTCTTGATAAGAACTGCTGCGGGCGGAGTCTTTGTAATAAATGTGAATGAACGGTCTGCATATACTGTGATTACAACAGGGATAATGAGACCCATATCGTTTTTCGTACGCTCGTTGAATTCCTTAGTGAATGCGGGAATTGCCAGACCGTACTGACCAAGTGCAGGACCTACGGGCGGACCGGGCATTGCCTTTCCTGCGGGTATCTGCAATTTTACGTAACCAATAATTTTCTTTGCCATTTTCAATACACCTCCTGTGGTAATAAATTCGGGGTTACCCCCTCCCACTTACTAACATAGACGCCCGACATACGAATGACGGCGTTGTCGCGGTTTTCTTTGTCTATGCCGTTTTATTAAAGCCTTTGGCGTTTAATAAACTAAAAAATTATAATTTTTTCACCGAGCTTGACTCAACCTCGATTGCAGTCTCACGTCCTGCCATATTAGCAAGGAGCTTAACCTGCTTCTTATCGTCGGAAATCTCAAGGACCTTACCCGAGGAAATAATTCCCTTCAAAGGACCGCCCGTGATCTCTACGATATCGCCGAGAACAAAATCAAGGCTCTGAACGTCGGTATCAACACCGAGTGCTTCTACTTCTTCATCAAGCAGAACGACGGGTTGTGAACCGGGACCGACAAAACCGGTGACTCCCGTGGTATTTCTTACCACGTGCCAGCTTTCATCGTTCATTATCATTTTTACAAGAACGTAGCTGGGGAAGAGCTTGTGCTCTTCAATTTTTCCATTCTCTCCCTCAACCTCCTCAACGGGAACCTTGATGGAATGAATGAGATGACCTAAATTACGGTTCTCTACAATCTTTTCAAGATTGGTTGCAACCTTGTTTTCGTAACCCGAATAGGTATGAACAACGTACCAGTGGGGTGTCTTATTATCCTGAAGCATAACACTGCCCCCCGATTAGTTGAACAATCCGACAAGTAATTCGAGAACTGTACTGAGGCCTAAGTCAAGAAGCATAATAACCACAGCGGCAACCGCAGTTACGGTAACAACGACGGCTGTATTCTTTATTACGTCCTTCTTGGGTGACCAAACGATGTTCTTAAGCTCTCTCTTAAGGTCCTTGAAGAACTTCACGAACTTGTTGGTCTTCTTTACGCTTTCTTCTGCCATACCGTAATCCTCCTCTTTCTTAGTAACTTAAAATTACTTGGTCTCTTTGTGAAGAGTATGCTTGCGGCAGAATTTACAGTACTTGTTTAATTCAAGTCTGTCAGGGTCATTCTTCTTGTTCTTGACCGTGTCGTAATTTCTTTGCTTGCATTCGCTGCAAGCGAGTGTAATTTTTACTCTCATATCGGCACCTCCGTTTATTTTTGCGAATATTCGCGCCTCCCTCTCGGCAAAAAAGCCCAAAGAGGTAGAGTAATTATATCACCCTTTTACATTTTTGTCAAGTTTTTTCGGTAAATATTATTTTTTTAGGGCTTTTGTTAGCACTCTTTGCGTGCGAGTGCTAAATGTTTACTAAAAATAGTTTATTTGTTCTTATTTTGTTAATATATGGCGTATATACTAAGCACAAATTGATAAAGTAAGGAGGGCAAAATAAATGAATGCTCAGAAATTTACACAAAAATCCCTTGAAGCGCTGAACCTCTCCCAGAGCCTCGGCGCAGAAATGGGTAATCCCCAGATAGATTGCGAACACCTTACCCTCTCCCTTCTTGAACAGGAAAACGGACTTATCCCTCAGCTGATGAAAAAGGCGGAGCTTGACCCCGAGGCGATGGCAAGAGAGGCAAGACGGCTCGTTGAGGCGTTGCCGAAGGTTTCGGGCGGTGCAAGAGAGATGGGACGGGTATACGTTTCCTCCGACCTTGACCGCGTACTCAACGATGCGGAGAAGCGCTCGGCTAAAATGGGTGACGAATACGTATCGGTGGAGCACCTGATGCTCTCACTTATAGAAATAGGAAACAAAGCGGTGAAGGAGCTTTTCAGAACCTGGAAGCTTGACCGAGAGAGGTTTCTCTCCGCCCTCGCCGACGTGAGACGTAACGTAAGGGTAGAAAGCGACAACCCAGAGGAGACCTACGACGCCTTGAAGAAGTACGGCACCGACCTTGTGGAAAGGGCGCGCACCAAGAAGCCCGACCCCGTTATCGGACGTGACGACGAAATAAGAAACGTTATCCGTATTCTTTCCCGAAAGACGAAAAACAATCCCGTCCTCATAGGTGAGCCTGGCGTTGGTAAGACGGCAATAGCCGAGGGACTTGCCCAGAGAATAGTCAGGTCCGACGTGCCTGCCTCCCTGAAGGACAAGACCATTTTTGCGCTTGATATGGGTGCGCTTGTAGCAGGCGCAAAATATAGGGGCGAATTTGAGGAGAGGTTGAAGGCGGTACTCAACGAGGTACAAAAGAGCGAAGGCAGAATAATTCTCTTCATAGACGAGCTTCACACCATAGTAGGTGCAGGCAAGAGTGAGGGTGCTATGGATGCAGGAAACCTTTTAAAACCGCTCCTTGCCAGAGGCGAGCTTCACTGTATCGGCGCTACCACTCTTGACGAATACAGGACCTATATAGAGAAAGACCCTGCCCTTGAAAGACGCTTTCAGCCCGTTTTGGTGGGAGAGCCGAGTGTAGACGACACTATCGCCATTCTCCGAGGGCTCAAGGAGAGGTACGAGGTTTTCCACGGAGTAAAGATTCAGGACTCGGCGCTCATCTCTGCCGCCGTTCTTTCCAATAGATATATAAGCGACAGATTTCTGCCCGACAAGGCAATAGACCTGGTTGACGAGGCGTGTGCTATGCTCCGCACCGAAATAGATTCTCTGCCCACCGAGCTTGACGTAATTCAGAGAAAGATAATTCAGCACGAGATTGAAGAAGCGGCGCTGAAAAAGGAGACCGACAAGCTCTCCCTTGAGCATTTGGAGGAAATAAAGCGTGAGCTTGCCGAGATGCGTGACGAATTCAACTCGCTCCACGCAAAGTGGGAAAACGAAAAGGCGTCCATTTCCTCTCTTCAGGAGCTTAGAGAGAAGCTGGAGGACGTAAACTATGAAATCGAAAAGGCGGAAAACGAGTACGACCTTAACCGCGCGGCAGAGCTTAAATACAAGACCCGTCCCGAAATTCAGGCGAAGATAGAAGAAGCGGAAAAGGCGGCGTCGGGTGAGCACTCACTCCTTCGTGATAAGGTGACAGAGGAGGAGATTGCAAGGATAGTGGAAAGGTGGACGGGCATCCCCGTTTCCAAGCTTATGGAGGGTGAGCGTGACAAGCTTCGCTCTCTTGAAGCCCTTCTTCACAAGCGTGTAGTAGGACAAAACGAGGCGGTTGTCTCGGTGTCGGACGCTATCATCCGCTCGCGTGCAGGTATACAAGACCCCGACAAGCCAATCGGCTCATTCCTGTTCCTCGGTCCTACGGGTGTCGGCAAGACTGAGCTTGCAAAGACCCTTGCCGAAACTCTTTTCGACGACGAAAAGAATATGGTAAGAATAGATATGTCGGAATATATGGAGAAATTCTCGGTGTCCCGTCTTATCGGAGCGCCTCCCGGCTACGTAGGCTACGAGGAGGGCGGTCAGCTTACCGAGGCGGTAAGGCGCCGTCCCTACTCGGTGGTGCTCTTTGATGAAATTGAGAAGGCGCATCCCGACGTATTCAACATTCTCCTGCAGGTGCTTGACGACGGGCGCATCACCGACTCTCAGGGCAGGACGGTAGACTTCAAGAACACCGTCATCATTCTCACCTCCAACATCGGCTCGCCCCTCATTCTCGATTCCATTGAGAAGAACGGTTGCGTCAGCGACGGGGTGAGAGAGGAAATAGGTCTTCTCTTAAAGAGTAGCTTCCGTCCCGAATTCCTCAACCGACTTGACGAGACGATAATCTTCACGCCTCTCTCCAAGGAGGATATAGGACGCATTATCGACCTCACGCTTGAGGAGCTGAGGGAAAGACTTTCAAGTCAGCGCATCTCCCTTGAGGTCAGCGACTCGGCAAAGGACTTCATCATCGAGGGTGGCTACGACGTTCAGTTCGGTGCACGCCCCTTAAAGCGCTTCATCCGACACACCGTGGAAACTATGGTGGCGAAGAAAATAATCGAAGGCAAAATCTCGGAAGGCGACACTGTAAAAGTGGACGTCACCGACGGCAGACTTGAAATAGTGTAATATATAATTAAGAAAGAAGTAAGAATGAGGGGGACCTTTTTGAAAAAAGGTCCCCCCTCTAACTATATTTTGGAAATTATTCAGTATACTTGTCAACTGCCTACCACATCGTCATATATGTCTTTTAAATAGTCATAATGATATTCGCAAAGTTTTCCTCTTGTAGCTTTGTTGGTACAATTTTGAGCTCCGCTACTACTTTTGTATTGACATTTTGTCGATGAGCTATAACTGCTTCCAGAAGAGCTATAACTGCTTTCAGAAGAGCTATAATCACTATCATATGAGGAGCTCGGTGTTTTACTGTTAATATTATTCATTTCAATAACAAACCATATAAGCATTATCAAGATTACAACACCAGCTATAATCAATATCGCATTGAATATTGTTAAATCTTTATCTTCTTTGTTACTCATTTCTTTTCACTCTCCTTTTTTAATAATTTCTCTCGTTTTTGCAAGCACAACTTACACATACCAACAGAACGACCGCCATATGCTAACGCTTCGTCTTCTGTTGAAAAACATTTATACAAAGTATCATCATAATGCATCCCTTTACGCGCATTATGACAATACCCTTCTATGTGAAGCGTATGCCTCTTTAGATTATAAACATACTTTTCCGCCACCGTTTTACACATCCTTTCTTATCTAATGCATACATTATATAATGTAAACGTCTATTTGTCAAGTGTTTTTTGATATATAATTTTTACATTATATAATGTGGAGGTGCATTATGAAGCTGAGAATACTTGATATATTAAAGGAAAAAGGTAAAACGAAATATTGGCTTTATATCCAGATGGGATTGAGCTATCAGAATTTCAACAAAATGGTAAACAACCAAACTAACGCAATTAAATTTGAAAATTTACAAAGCCTCTGCGATATTCTCGAATGCACACCTAACGATTTATTTGAGGAGTATCACAAGAGATAAAATTTAGGGGGGGAGCTAAAAAGCTCCCCCTCCGTAATTTATGAAAGTAACCAGTCCGCAATATCGACGATTTTGATACCTTCATATTGATATTCGGGGCTTCTGGTTCTTGCGATTACCATTTTGGGATAGGCATCCTTAATCTTCAGCAAAGGTTCCACTTCCCTCTTAAAAGTTTCAGGCAAGGTTATATTGTCTGAAACCTGGATATAAATTTTTTCGCTTCTTTTCAACGCCACAAAATCAATCTCTTTTTTATACAAAACGCCAACATAAACCTCGTATCCGCGCCTAAGCAATTCCATTACAACTATATTTTCTATCACTCTTCCACTATCTAAATTCTTTGTGCCAAGCTTGGCGTACCTAAAAGTATGGTCGCTTAAATAATACTTATCGTTGGTCGAAAGATACCTTTTGCCTTTTATATCATACCTACCAATCTTATAAAAAGCAAACGCATTACAAAGGAACTGAAGATAGCTACCCACTGTCCTATGATTAATTTTATCCTTGTTTGCAGCTAACGTATCCGTAATATTTCTCACCGACGTTAAGTTGGATATATTATCCATCAAAAACTCGGAAAGCCTGTCCATCAAAGCAGGATTCTTGATTTTGTATTTTTGCCTTATATCTCTTAAAATCAAAGTATCAAAAACATTTTCTATATAGTCGAATTTATCTTCACGCTCTTTATAAAGATATGAACCTGCCATACCTCCTTCAATCATATAGTTATCAAATGCAGTATATTTATCTGTCAATCCAAAATAATGAACGTACTCAGCAAAGGAAAACGGGTATATTTTAATTTCAAACGTCCTTCCTGTAAACAACGTTGCCAAATCCGAGCTAAGCAAAAAAGCGTTGGAGCCTGTAATATAAATGTCATACATTTCACTCGCGTGCAAATTATTTATACAGAGTTCAAATCCTTTGCACATTTGGATTTCGTCAATTAAAACAAAATTGTTTTTGCCCTCTACGTATCTGTTTTCAATATATTCATTGAGCAATCGATATTCCTTCAACATATCGTACTTAGACAAATTAAAATTAAGGTGAATAACATTAGCGTTTTGAACATTCTCCTCAATATAAGCTTTGAAAGCTTCCAAAAGTTTAGACTTTCCCGAACGCCTTACACCTGTGATAACTTTAATATCAGGTGTTCCAATCACATTTATCATTTTGTTTAGATAATTACTTCGAACAATCAATTTCATAAAACTCACCTCGCAATGCTATTATATCATATTCATTTCCCAAAATCAACATTTTTTTATTTTTGGGAAACAGAACGTCGCAAACAAATTTAATTTTCATTTTTTGCATAAATTAAGGGGCTGTAAAATATTCACTTTCCAAAATTTTGTGTATTTACACACTTTTAGCGAAAGAGTGAAATGCACGCAAAACAAAAGAGCAGTAAAACTATGAATTTTACTGCTCACATTTTTTATTTGTCGAGAACGTACGCTCTCATTTCCCGTCTGCCGAAGATTACACATTCCTCCTCGGTGTCAAGGAAAACGTCAATTCTGAGTCCCTTTATTCCTCCGCCGATATCTTCTGCACGGCAAACGCCGTAGTCGCCGTAGTTGCCTATTACGTAGACGTCGGAGCCAAGGTCGATATTTCTCGGGTCAACGGCGATAACGCCAACCTCAGCAACCGTACCCGAATAGGTAGGGTCGCCCGTATGGGTATATGCGGTGGCGGTAACGTCAAGATAGTAGGAATATCTGTACTGCTGACCGTCGGGCGCTGTGAACACTCCGCCCACTCCCCAGAATTCCTCGCGGTTAACGGGGTCGATTACACGGGTGAATTCCTCGCTCTCGTCGGTTGCAACGCCGTTTACAAGCTTCGTGCGCACTACCTTCTGAACGAAGCCGCACTCGCCCTCAACCGCCACGTATCTTTCACCCTTGGGAACGTTCTGGCTAACACGGCGGATAGTTTCAAAGGGTATCTCCTCCTCCACTATCTCCTCTCTGTACTCTACCAGGTCAACCACAAGATTCATTCCGAAGAAGGAAAGGTCGTCGGGTGAATAGTTTAAAACGTCACTCTCCCCGAGAGTAATATTAAATTTTTTCAGGATATTTGCAACGCTGACGCCGTCGCCCTCGAATTCACCCAGCTTCTCGCCGTGGTAGGTTACGCTGATTTTCGGAACGATGGTTGCAGTTTCGCAAAGAGGCTGGTCCTGAACGATGGGGCTCGTCTTTTGGGTGTCGTCTCCGTCGGAGGCGTTAACCGATAAAAGAAGCACCGAGCTTACAGCGTAGGCGGTGAGGAAAAGAATGAGCGCCGCACCCAACGCACACGCCAGATACTTCAAAGCAGTTTTTGTCGGTCGGGTCACCCCGATAACCGAGTCAAAATTCTTTTTATTCATAGCTTGAAACCTTTCTTGAAAATTTTAGAAAATATATAGCCGTCGCAATAAATTATTTGATTTCGTGAAAGTGTGTTATGTATTATACATATAAAATGTCGATTTGTCAAGTAAAATAAGCGATTTTTTGATTTCGGGTCGCTTTTTAGGGTCGAAAAAAAGTTACGATTTTTCGTAATCGGTCGATAAAAAAGAGGTGGATTTTTTGATTTTTTTGGCTTCGGCAAAAATCATCATATTGTATATGCACTTATAGGTACTACACCATATATTATGGATTTTATGAAAAACGCCCGTTTTTTATGACTGCGAAAAATCCGTGAATTTCGGGGCAAATTTTTCTTTCGTTTTTCTCTAAAAAATTTTTGCCGAAATTTTTATAAATTTTTCAATTTTTTATAGAATTTTTGAATTTTTCGGGTGTGACGGCGCATCATAGTGGTAAAGGCGGGAGAAGAAACAACAAAGAAAAGTAAAGTTTTTTCAAAAAACATCTTGACATTTTTCAATATTTGTTATATACTTTTACCCGTCAGTTAGTATTGCGGAATTGTGTAAAGGTAGCACGACAGACTCTGACTCTGTTTGTCTGGGTTCGAATCCTAGTTCCGCAGCCAAACAAGAAACCACCCAATCGGGTGGTTTTTTGTTTGTATAATGTGTGCATAGGATTCGAACCCGAGAGGGAGACCGACGTAAAAAACAGTTCGGTGAACTGTTTTTAGTCGGGGACACGAGGGCTATGCCCGAGTGAGCTAGGGGTGCGAAGCACACCGACGAATCC
>JAZSLY010000146.1:0-8714 GCA_045535585.1 Eubacteriales bacterium | reverse complement strand
AGATTAGATTAGTTCTCGAATCCAAGTATTACGAAAGGTACTACAAGAGAGAGTCGGCGGTGAGGGAAGCCATAGACAAGATAGTAGAGGACCAGACCCTCACCTACGAGTATCGCAGACAGGTGAAGATATACGCCCAGTCCATAGGAATATATTAAGCTATAATTGCATAAAAATTCCACTTTAAGACAATACTTTCCATACGAATGATTTTTTTGGATTAGTATGGGAAGGACTTAAAGCTATGGAAAAAAGCAGACTTAAAGAAGTATTCATTGCCTTCAGGGACAAGGGGGAAGCTCCGAGGAGTGAGGGCATAAGCGTCAAAAGAGCGTATAAAAAATTAAAATCCGTGTCCCGTCAGGAGATTTCCGACAATTTTTATCTGATAGACGAGGGCGTGGGAGAGGTAAAGGGGAAGCGTCCGCTCACCCGTGAGCAAATGGCGTATTGCCGATATTTACTGTCCTTTATGACCCCTCAAAGCGTAGAGGACGATATCGCCGCCTTTTTCGAGGTGTTCGGCGAGCTGTCCTTCTTTGAAAGTGAAGCCCATTGGGTGAGAGAGGGGCTTATTTCATCGGCTATTTGGGAATTAAGCGTCAAGGAGAATTTTGATATAAATATTCTCCGCGCCCTCCTCGCCCTTGACTTCACTCCCTTCTTGCTGGGCTACAACAAAAGTGAGCAGATATTAAGAAAGGACGCGGTGTACCTCAGCTGTGACAGAGAGACGAGAGCGCTTTACCGCAAAAAGATTTTGGCGTATGCCCGACGCCGTGCTATCGGCTTTCCCGAGGCGTGCCGAAGGCTCGTGGAGGAGGCGGCGGAAAAGGGATGCCACATAGGTGAGCTTCTGGACTTTAAGACGACGGGGAAGGGGTGGCTTATTGCGGCAGGCGTCTTCTTCGTCTCTCTTTTGTTCCTCTTTGGCGCTACTCTGCGTGGCAGGATGGGCACGGGATATTTCCTGACCCTTCTTGCCCTTTCCCTCGTGCCTCTCTGGCAGGGGGCTTTGGAAATTCTTACTATCCCCGTCTCCCGCTTTAAAAAGCCCGAGATTTTACCCAGACTTGACCTATGGAAGATACCCGAGGAATACGCGACCCTCAGCATTATTGCGTCCCTTGCCTCCTCCACCGCCGAGGTGGAAAAGATTTTAGGGCACCTGGAGCTTCTCAGCCTGAAAACCCAAAGGCGAGGACGGGATGAGTACGCCTATTGGGGACTTTTGCTGGACCTGCCCGAGAGCAGTGGTAAGGAGGGCAAAAACGACGGTGAAATTATCGGCAGAGCGACGGAACGAGTCCGTTCTCTCAACCGCCGATACGGAGACAAATTCGTCCTATTTACCCGTGAGCGCACCTATGACGAAGAAAAAAAGAAATACGTTCCCCACGAGAGAAAAAGGGGAGCTATCGTAGAGCTTGTAAAGCTTTTGCGTGACGGTGAGAGCGCGGTCACGGCAAGGGAAGGCGTGACGCCCCGTGTAAAATATATGGTGGTGCTTGACTCCGACACGGATATGGAGCTTGGCGCCCTGAATAAAATGGTGGGTACAATGGCGCACCCCCTGAATACTCCAAAGCTTTCGAAAAGAGGCGGAGCCGTCGTTGTCAGCGAGGGCTTCGGAGTGTTACAGCCTGCCATTCTCACCAATATGTCGTCGTCGAAAAAGAGCCGATTTGCCTCACTTCTGTCGGGAGTGGGTGGAATAGATTTTTACCACAGCTCGATTTTCAACCTGAACAACGCGCTTTTCGGGGAGGGCATATTCTGCGGTAAGGGTATTTTGGATATAGACGCCTTTCACAAGACCCTTACCGACACTCTACCCGACAATATAATTTTAAGCCACGATATACTGGAGGGCACGAGATTGAGGGCGGGATATCTTCCCGACGTGAGATTTTTCGACAGCGTTCCATCAAACGTTATCGCCTACTATAAAAGGGCGCACCGCTGGGCAAGGGGAGACGTTCAGCTCTTGAAATTCCTGCCTCGCCGTGTAAATAGCCTTCACGGAAAGATTGATAACCCTCTTTTGCCACATCAAAAATTCGTATTTCTGCAGAATTTTATCGCCCTTACCGACCCCGTCTTTAAGGTGCTTTCCTTTCTCGTTATTATGAGATTTAAAAGTGAGATGCTGACCCTTTCCTGCGCTCTTTTGCTCTTGCCTCAGCTTTTGCCCTTTTTCAGAGCGCTGGCAAGAGCGTTGACGAGGGGCAGAATATCCGATATTGCAAGACGGTTCTTTACCGATTCTCTCAACACCATTATTCGTGAATTCGTGATATTCGGCTACTACCTGTCGTCCCTTCCCTTCGTCAGCGTCAGATGTGCCGATGCGATAGTCCGTTCTCTTTGGCGTATGTTTGTATCGCACAAAAGGCTTTTGGAGTGGAACACGGCAAGTCAGAGCGAGAGAGCCTCCCGTGATGCACTCGGCATTTTCCTTTTTACTCTGCCCGCCGCCCTTTTCGGCGTGATATTTATTTTGGGCGCTCTGCCGTTCATAAGACTTCTCGGCATACTTTCTCTTATTTTTCCAATCGTCACCTACTATCTTTCAAAGCCGCGCCCACGCCACTCCTGCCCCGTGGCTTACCGTGGAAGGCTGACGGGATATTCCCGTGATATGTGGCGCTATTTCGATAAATACGTGGACAAGACGAGTAACTTCCTTCCCCCCGACAACGTGTCTCTCTTCCCCTCGGGTGAGGTAGCCTATCGCACCTCTCCCACCAATATAGGTCTCTATCTTCTGTGCGTTCTTGCGGCTCTCGACTTTTCCTTCATCAATCTCACCGACGCTGTCACAAGGCTTGAGAGGGCGGTGGAGAGCATTGAAAAAATGAAGAAATACAGAGGGCATCTTTATAACTGGTACAATATTTTAAACCTTGAGGTGATTGGGGACGACTACGTGTCCACCGTTGACTCGGGCAACTTTACCGTGGCGCTTGTGGCGCTTTACGAGGGGCTTCTGGAATATGAAAAGAGCGACAGAAGAGTGAGACCCCTTTGCGAGAGAATAAAGGCGATAGAGTTAGGCACGGATTTCAGGGCGCTTTTCAATAGTGCGAAAGGGCTTTTCCATCTCGGTTATTTCGTGGGAGAGGACAGACCCGACCCCATTATGTACGATATGTATATGAGTGAAATGCGAAGCACCGACTATTATGCCATAGGGCGTGGAACGGTAAGGGAAAATCATTGGTCGGCTCTGTCGCGTCCCATCACCTCAAATCTTTTCGGCGTGGGTATGCTCTCCTGGAGCGGAACGGCGTTTGAGTATTTTATGCCACATCTGCTTCTCCCCGTTTATAAGAACAGCTTTGCGGAGGAGGCGCTCTCCTATACCTTTGCCGAGCAGGTGAAGCACGGTGCAAGAGTGAACGGGCATCGGTTCTTCGGTATATCCGAAAGCGGATACTACGCCTTTGACGAGGCGCTTGGATACCAGTACCGTGCCTTTGGCGTGCCCACTCTTTCAAGGCGCAGGGAGCGCACACCCCAGATGGTCTATTCACCCTATTCCACCTTCCTTATGATGAGGAGTAACTATCACCTCTCTATGAGAAATCTGGAAAGCCTGAAAAAGATAGGAATGTACGGGGAGTGCGGATTTTACGAGGCAATAGACCTGACCCCCTCCCGTACCCACAAGCCCGCTATCGTAAAGAGCTTTATGAGCCATCACGTAGGTATGAGCCTTATTGCGTCAGCCAACGCCGTCTTTGACGATATTTTCGTCAGACGCTTTATGAAGGACGCTCAAATGAGTGCGGTAGGAGAATTATTAAAGGAGGCTGTGCCCGTGGAAGCAAGAAACGTAAAGGGTAAGGATAATTTTGCCGAAGCACCGAGAGACGTTAAGCTGGGCTCGCCGCTTTTCGAGTCCTCTCATCGCTCGGGGGCGGTTACAAGCGCCCTGACGGGCAGGGAAACCTCACTCGTGCTATTTGAAAGAGGAGTGATAAGCCTTGATATATGCTTTGACAGGCGTGACCCTATAAGCGCCATTCGCCCCCTTGACTCTACCCATACCCCAGCCCTTTTCCTCTTCGCCAACTGTGACGGCAAGGTTTATTCCCCAACCACCTCACCCGACGTCAGCGTTGCGTGCTCCGAGAGCTATTGCGAGTACCGTCAGGGTCAGCTGAAGGCGGGAATAAGTCTGTCGGCAAAAACGCCTGCCGTTAGAATAAAAATGGAGGCGTCGGCAAAGTCGGGTGAGGTGGGACTCTATTTCGAGCCGCTCCTCTGTGATAAGGAAAGCTTCCTTTCCCATCCTGCCTTCTCCAACCTCTTTATCAAGTCGTCATTTCAGGACGGCGTGCTGGTGATGACGAGGGTCTACGAGCGCCCTTATTCTATGGCGCTGTTCTGCACTAACCCCTATACCTTTGAATATTGCAGGGAAAATCTTTCCCGTGATAATCCCGTTATGACACCCCTGAACAATATTTTGGGTCAGGGTGCACTTCATCTGCCCATATCGCCCTGCGTCTTTGCAAAGAGCAAATTCCGCACGAGAACAGATACCACTTTCGTCATCGGTTTTGGCAAGACTCCCGAGGCGGCTATTGCCAACGGAAAGGAGGAGCTTCTTCACGCATTCTCAAAGAGCAGGAGGCTTTCCTCCGACCTTTTCTACAGCGCTCTTGTTGCCTCTGGTATGGGGGATTTCAACCGTGATATTTTTGAAGCTCTGTTGCAGGTGTTCCGCCCCTCAACCCAAAGGACCTTCAAAACGGGGGACATCGTTTGCTACGGGAAGGGAGGGGTATACTCCCTTGGGATTTCGGGTAATTACCCCGTCTTTCTCATAAGAGAGGGCGTGGGTGAGGAAATGCTGAAGCGCTTTTTCTTTTGCCACAAGCTTCATTATATTATGGGGCTCAGGTACGAGGTTTTGGTGGAGGTGACGGGCGACGGTTATTTCAAGGGCACAAGGGGAAGCGCAGAAACACTTCTTCTTGAGCTTGGTTGCTCCTTTATGCTTTCAAAAAGCGGAGGAATACACCTTGTAAATTCTGAAAAGGTTTCCTCCGATATGCTTACCTCTCTTGCTTCTGCCGTCTATCCCGATGAGAGCCGTACCTCAAAATACCGCGACACCTTCTATAAGGTGAGTGAGGAAAGAGTGACGGTAAGAAAGGCAGGCGAGAGGGAATTCGTAATCGATAAATCGGTGACCTCTCCGCCATTGGAATGGCATCATATTATTGCGTCAAGAGCCTTTGGCACCATGCTCTCTCACCGAAGTCTCGGCAACACCTGGGTGTATAATTCAGGCTTGTCAAGGCTGACCTATTGGGAGAACGACAGTATTGAAAAGAAGGTTTCGGAAACCGTTATAATGGAAAAGGACGGAGAGCTTTTCGACCTTGTGGCAAGCGCCGGAGAGGTGAGGTTTGGTTGCGGTGAAGCCGAATACCGTGGCAGATATTTTTCGATAGGCGTGGCAATTCACCCAACCCTTATGTTTAAAGCGGTGCGTGTAAGCGTGGAGAATTCCGACCTTTCACTCTTTTACAGAATGTTACCCACTATGGACGCAAGGCTGTTTCCGACCAGTAAAATAGAGTACAGAGTGGACAAAAACGCCGTCGTATTTAAGAACGTTTTTTCAGAGTCCTTCAAGGAGGGCTTCGGCTATCTTCTTCTGCCCTTTGAGACTGGAGTGAAGATATCCGACAGTGGCTTTGGAGTTCATTGTGAGCGAGGGGGAGACGTGGTGTTCGTGCTTGGCTACGCCCACTCGCAAAGGCATTACGACTACGTGAAAAAATACTTTGAAGCCCACAGATTTTCCGACGTAAGAGAAGCGTCCACGGCGCCTCTCACAGCTCTTTTGAAAAACGAAAAGCACTTCTTTATAACCTACCAGACCCTTGTCAGCAGATTTTTCGCAAGAAGCGGTCCTTATCAGTCCTCGGGCGCATGGGGCTTCCGTGACCAAGCCCAAGATTGTCTTGCGTTGCTTGACTTTGCACCTCACCTTGTGAGAAGCCATATAGCAAGACTTGCCTCTCACCAATACCTTGAGGGCGACGTTCAGCATTGGTGGCATTCAAGGCGAGGGGTGAGAACGAACTGCTCGGACGACTATTTGTGGTTCGTATGGCTTGCTTCGGTATACGTTTTGAGAACGGGGGACAGGTCAATACTTGACGTCAAGGTGCCCTGTCTTATCTCCACCCCTCTCACCGAGAGTGAAAAGGACAGATATGAGATAGCCGAGAAGAGCGCGGAAAAATATACTATTCTTGAGCATATGCGCTTTGCCCTCGTGAAGCTTACTAAGCGAGGGGTAGGCGCTCACGGACTTCCTTTTATTCTGTCGGGCGACTGGAACGACTCTATGAATATGCTTCCGCAGGGAAGCGAAAGCGTATGGCTGGGCTTCTTTGCAAGAATAGTTATTTTCTACTATGAAAAGGTAACGGGAGATGAGAGTTTTACGGACTTTTCTCTGTCGCTTCGTGACAGCATTGAGAAAAATGCCTTCTTCTCCGACAGATACGCACGCGCCTTTCTTCCCGACGGCAGAGTATTGGGTGTGGAGGGGTCGGAGTATTTTGAGATAGATTCGCTTCCGCAGAGCTTTGCATCTCTCTGTCACAGAATTATCGGCGACGGAAACGTGAGGAGAATTACTCTATCTCTTAATACGGCGTGGAATAATCTTTACGACGGGGAAAAGAAAATATGGCGTCTTTTCACTCCGCCCGTTTATGAGTTTGACCGAAATATCGGTTATCTTTCCGCTTACCCTGCAGGTGTGCGTGAAAACGGAGGACAGTACACTCACGCGGCGGTCTGGGCGGCAGAGGGCTTTTTGTACGCCCCTGAAAATCAGGAGGAGAACCGTAAAAGAGCCGAGACGATTGCCCGTATAATTTACCCGGAGACCCACAAGAGTGAGGAATATAAGGCAGAGCCCTACGTTCTGGCAGGAGACGTTTACACCGACGGACACGGTGGCTGGAGCTGGTATACGGGCAGTGCCTCCTGGTACAGAGATTTAATTTTGCGACTTTCTGATGAAAAGAGGAATATTGTATCACCTTTCTCATAAAATGTAGCAAAAAGAGAAAAGGAGTTCAATATGAAAATGAGACAAACAAATATCAGGTGCGTTGATATCTATAAGACGAATAAAAAAATCAAGCTTGAGGAGGATTCAACGCTTCCCGATTACTGCTCGGATATATCAAGGATAATCAAGGTGGACGCCACCCCATATCTCATCAGCAAAAAGACCTACGTCAAGGGGGACACTCTATTTTGCGAGGTGTCGGGCAGGGTAGAGGTGTGCTTTGTTTACGTCAGCGACACGGGTGCCATAGAAAGCCATGCCGTTACCCTTGACTATTACGACACCTCCAAAGCAGAGGTGGGAATGATAGAGGGGGACTCGCTTTTTGCCTTCGTCACACCCGTGGTGGACTCTGCTGTTTGTAAGGTACAAAGTCCCCGCCGTGTCAGCGCAAGAGTACAACTGAATCTTGATACTGACGTCAGGGCAAATACCAGCTTCGACAGCTTTCAGGGGAATGCCGAGGACGGCGTTCAGGTAAAAAGCTATGATATTACCTGTCTCAAAGGGGTTGACTCAAGGGACGTTGATTTTAGCGTAACAAAGGAATTGAAGCTCCCGAGGTCCCTTCTGCCCATGGATAAAATACTTTGTATTACTATGAGTATGGGCTGTGAAAGCACGGGAATTTCCGATTCTGCCGTGAATTTTTGGGGTAATGCCAATATTTCGGCAACCTATATTTCCGATTCCGACGACTCCTCGCCGTCATTGGTGGAGGGCTTTTACCAGCCTATTGAAATAAAGGGCGCGGTGGAGCTTGACGATATCAGGAGCGATATGGTGCGTGAGGTAAATCTCGTGCCCTCGTCTCTCAAATATGAAATTCTGCCCGACAGTATGGGCGACAACAGAATTCTGAAGGTGGATTTTTCCTACACGGCGCAATGCTGTGTTTCGGAAAATACCCCCGTGACCCTGACGGGTGACGTGTACGGAATAGGCAAGAGGGTTATCCCTGCCACCGACAAGGTGTTCTTGAAAAAATATCTGGGCGCTTTGCGGGAAACCACCACTATAAAAGAAAAAATCCCCTTGAAGAGCAATATTGCATCTCTTGAAGGGGCAGGGGTCAGGCTTGCGATGAGTGACACCTATTTTGAGGACGGAGAGCTTTGGGCAGACGTCAGGGCTACCTTTGGTGCGATAGGGCTGACCGACGATGCGGGTGTTATGGTAAGCGAGGAAATGCCCTTGAAGATACACCTGAATCTTCCCTCCGAGTTTTCCGGAGTAACCGATTCTCTTTCACTTGACCTGCACGAAACGAGCTCCTTTGTGGACGTAAGAGTGGAGGAGGGGGAGGCAAGCGTTTCCTTTGATATAATCACTACTGCCGACGTCTTTGAGGAGAGGGAGGCGGACTTCGTGTCGTCTGTTGACACCGAGGATATTGAAAGGGACGAGTGCGAGAGCATCTTTTACTATCCGTCGGATAAGGATACTCTTTGGGATATCGGCAAGAAATATTCGGTTGGCATAGACACTCTCAAGGAGGCAAACTCTATCGTTGACGATGAATTACCAAGCGTAATAGTGATATAAAAGTAAGTGGCTGTCAATTTGACAGCCACTTACTTTTATATCATTTTTTCTATATAAG
>JAZSLY010000023.1:0-2661 GCA_045535585.1 Eubacteriales bacterium | reverse complement strand
AAAAAGAATTAAAGAAAAACTTGGCTGGATGAGTCCGGTACAATATCGGCTCATCACCTTGGCTGCATAAAAACAGCGTAGCAGTCATCAAAACTACTACGCTATAAAAAGTCTAACTTTTTGGGGTCACATCAAAAACTCACAGAGTTTTTATAGCCCGTAATATTAAAATCAAGGTACGGATATATTATCTCTTCAAAAGTACCTTCTCTTCGTACTCGCAAACGTCGTTAAACCACGAAGCGTCGGGAGCAACGCCTGAGCGTGTGCAATACTCCTGCCAAACGTCGCCGAAGGGCAGAGTCTTAATTTCCTCGCTCATAACGAGCAGTTCTGTCAGCTTGTTTGCATCCTGAAGCTCACGAAGCTTTTCGTTGGGAGTACAAAGCGCCATAAGCAACGCCTTCTGCCAGCTTCTGATGCCTACTGCCCAAGCGGCAATTCTGTTGATGCTTGCATCAAAGTAGTCGAGAGCCATATATACCTTATCAAGAGCGTTTGAACGAACTATTTCCTTGGCAATCTCCTTGGTCTCGTCATCGAGGATGAGAACGTGGTCGGAGTCCCAACGAACTCCTCTCGTAATATGGAGGGCAATTTCGGGGAAGAAGGCAAGGAGTGCGGGAATCTTGTCCGAAACCACCTCGGTAGGATGATAGTGACCGTTATCCATAAGAGGCAGACAGCCGTCGTGGGTTGCGGCAAAGGTGAGTGAAAACTCTGCAGAGCCTGCAGTAAAGGATTCAACGCCGATACCGAACACCTTCGACTCAACGCAGGGCTTTACGAGCTTTTTATCAAAGGGCTCTGACAAAATCTCCTCGATAGACACCTTATATCTTACACGGGGACCCATTCTGTCGGCAGGGATATCCTTAAAGCCGTCTCCCGTCCAGATGTTCATAACGCAGGGGATACCCGTCTCACGAGCGAAATATTCCGAAATTCTGATACAAGCCTTACCGTGCTCTATCCAGAAACGGCGTGTTTCGGCATCGGGGCTTGACAGAGTCAGTCCGTTAAGCACCTTGGGATGTGAGAAGAAGGTAGGGTTGAAATCAAGACCCATTCCTCTTTCCTTTGCAAACTCCACCCACTTTTTGAAGTGGCGGGGCTCAAGCTTATCACGGTCTACAAATTCGCCCTTTTCAAAAATGGCGTAGCAGGCATGAACGTTTATCTTCTTTTTACCGGGGCAAAGGGACATTGCCTTGTCCATATCCGCCATAAGCTCCTCGGGAGTTCTTGCCTTACCAGGATAGTTACCCGTAGTCTGAATACCGCCTGTCAAAGGGCCGTCGTGGTCAAAACCGATAACGTCGTCGCCCTGCCAGCAATGAACTGACACGGGAACGTTCTTTAAAATTTCAATAGCCTTTTCCGTATCTACTCCTAACTTTGCGTAGATTTCACGAGCTGATTCGTATCTTGTCATATGTAACTCCTTTTTCTCTTTTATCCCTTATATATTATCATATTCTAATCTTTTTTTCAAGTATATTTTACAGTAGAGCCTTGGTGTTTTATTAAAAAATTATTTATTTTTTATGAATATGCTATTAATACATGCATTTTTCTACAAAATAGTGTATAATATTACATCACAAGGTAATCAAGACTATTTATTTTTCGAGAGGTTCAATATGTCAAAAGAAAAAATGACTACCCCCCGCAAAAAAAGATTTGGTGACAGATACGAAGGCAGACGCCTTAGGACGCTATCCCCTATGTCCTACGTTTCACCCTATATTATGGTAAACAGAAGCGGTGCTTCAAACCTTATTCGCGATTCTATCGTATTGGATGACCTTAAATATTATATCGCAAACAAAAGGCACGAGGGGCTGAAGGGCTTTGGCGCAATGTATATTTTCATTGCGGCTTACATAAGAACAGTTTCTCAATATCCCGGCATCAACAGATTTCTGTCGGGACAGAAGATTTATGCAAGAAACAAAATTCAGGTAGTTATCGATATCAAGAAGAAAATGGAGCTGAATGCGCAAAACACCACCATAAAGATTGACTTTGACCCCAGCGACACCATTTACGACGTTTACAACCGCTTTACAGAGGCGTTTGAGAAGAACAGAGTTGACGACGAGGTTTCGTCCTTTGATGCGGCGGCAAGAGCGTTTAACTACATTCCAGGTGTATTTCTCAAGTTCGTGGTGTGGTTTTTGAAGCTGCTGGACTATTTTGGATTGATACCGAAGTTCCTTATCAATCTTTCCCCCTTCCACGGATCTATGTTCATCACCTCAATGGGCTCACTTGGTATACCGCCAATTTATCATCACCTCTATGATTTCGGAAATATTCCCCTTTTCCTCTGTATTGGTAACCAAAGGGACGAATTGCAGTTGACAAAAAGCGGTGAAGTAGAAGAAAAGAAGGTACTGGACTTTACTGTGGTTACCGACGAGCGTATCTGCGACGGGCATTATTTTGCATCAGCGCTGAAATACCTGAAGGAATGTATTAAAAACCCGAATATACTTGACACTCCTCCCGAAAAGGTTGTGGAGGACGAAGAATAAAGGAGTAAAATATGGCAAACATCTGGCACGACATTTCACCTAAAAGAATTACGGCAGAGGATTTTATCTGTGTTGTGGAAATCACGAAGGGAAGCAAGAAGAAATATGAGCTTGACAAGGA
>JAZSLY010000014.1:0-4694 GCA_045535585.1 Eubacteriales bacterium | reverse complement strand
GATGAGATACTTTAAGAACAGAGTTTTCGATTTTGCCGACGACACCTTTGCAACGGGAAAAGCCGTAAACCCCTTCGGCGAGCAGACGCCCTACGTGAGAATTGAACAAAAGCACTCGACCATGAGTGAAAATGAAATGACAGTTCTTGAGCTTGGCGAGGTAAACGTAACAGACGCAGCGAAGAAGCACGAGCTTCCCAACGTCGACATAAGCCATCACAACACGCTTAAAGTCAAGGTACTGGGTAACGGTCGCGACGGTGCAATTCTTATTACCCTCGGCTCACCCCATCACGTTGCGCAGGCACGTACCGACTATTTCATTCCTACCAATTTTGAGGGCTGGCGTGAATTTATTCTGGTTGACAGCGATAATGCAAATTATAACGGACACAGCTTTGAAGGAATTGATACCGAGGGAACGTCCTATCATTGTTTCCGAGGTATACCCAGCTTTGCTAACCTTGACAAGCTGACGATTTCAATCGACGGCGACGTTGAGGGGGTTAAGATAGGCGACGTCAAGGCGTACACAATAAAGGACGTTCCCGCAAAGAACCCCAGCGTTGCTATTGGTGACGGTAAAATAACCTTCAACACCGAGCTTCACAGCGGTGAGTTCATTGAATTTTACCCTGAATATAACAAAGCGTACCGCACTTTCTACGAATATAACTACAACGAAGAAGGTGTATACGTTGACGACACAGCTCATACGGAGGAAATTACCTTTGAGGGTGGGCTCGTAGTGCCTGCAGGCGACTTCGCTTACACCTACGATGCAGAATCCTTAACCGGTGCTCCGCTCCGAGCGCAAACAGTTATAGGCGTTGGCGGTAAGGTATTCTCTAACCCTGAGACGTGGAAAACTCCCGACGTTGATATTGACGATTATTACAACATTCATTTATGCTGACCTGTGCGTTTGGCAACCCAATTTTGTGCTATTGCACAAATTATCTTTGAGCTTTTTGTGTTGTTTGTAAGAATCGTTAAAAAGCCGTTGACTTTTATATTTTAAATTGATAAAATAAATTTGGATTTTTAATTATTTTAAGGAGGAAAAAATGAAAAAAATCTTTATCACACTTTTGAGTGTTGCAGCGCTCTTGTGCATCCTCTCGGTATCCGCCTTTGCTGCTATCGCAGAAATCGAAGACGGATACGTGCAGGACGGTGACGTTGTAGTTGCAAGCTTTAACGGAACTTCTCCGTTCTTTGCAGATGCTCAAAACGTTTTCCCCATGGAAAAAGCTGCCTTCTGGCTTTCAGACAAGGCAAAAGAGTTTAATATTAAATACGTAAGCTTCCTTGGTGAAATGTCCTCAGGTGCTAACTATACTTATGCTAACTACGGTAAAGCAAACGGTATGGAGGCTCTTGAAAAAGTGACCCGCGAGGACGAGGAGTGGATGAGGGACTTCACCGCTCTCAAAAACGTCGGTTCTATCCTCACCGAAGGAGGTATTACCTACGGTGTTTCTATAAGCAAAAAGGACTATTGCAGCTCGGCGACCTTCAGAGCTAACCTCGTTGAAGTCGTTTTCAGTGCAGACGACTATTTAGGCGACGAGAATGCAAAAATAATCGAATACAACAGTAATAACTTTGCCACCATTTTCGAGGTCGGCAATCAGCAATACATAGCATATCAGTTAGAGCTCTTCCCACAGGAACCCGTGCTTAACTGGTTTAACGAAACCAACGCTATGCATCTTGACAAGCGTGCTATCGTTTTCCTTACCTCCTTTGCAACGAAGGACGGTGAGATGTACAGAATGTGGGACCAGGATCTATATAACATAGGCAATATACCTGCAGACGTAGACCGCGGTAACACCACAAACACCACAAACATTCTGAATTTCAACAGTCCGAGAGACGGTGACCAGGTGTGGAAGTATTCCTTAAAGAAGGCAGATAACCTTCTCCTTATCGTCAGCGCTAACGACAAGCCCGGTAAAGAAATCGTCACAAAAACCTTCACTAACGATTACGGACACGAGGTAGTGTCGGTTATTGCTAACCTTATAGGCGGTTACGGCTCTGAGGGTGAAGCGTATCCCCTTATGATGAAGATTGCTGCCGACAACAAATCAATCGACTTCCGCTACGGCGTTCCCTACTACGAGACAAACGGCGGTTACGTCAAAGAATCAAAGGTTGTAGTTAACATTGACAAGCTTGCCACTCTTGCAGACCCCGATCCCGTTGCCGATCTGAATAAGGTTAAGCCCCAGTTCAACGGCGCAAACACGGCGTTCATTAACGGCTATGCCGGTAACGTGTTCAAGCCCAACGACAATATGACGAAGGCAGAGGCGTGCACCATATTTGCCCGTCTTCTTGCAGGCTCACAGACTATCCCTACGGGATATGAAACAAGGTTTACAGACGTTACGAAGGATAAGTGGTACTACGACGCTATTGCTTACCTTGACGCAAACGGTTATCTGTTCACCACAGAGGGCGAAGCATACGAGCCCGACGCAAAAATTACGAGAGAAGAGTTCGTTGCCCTTGCGGTTTGCGCGATTGCGAAAAATATGGAGATGGGCGAAAGCTTCGTTGACGTTCCTGAGGACAGCAAGTTTGCTAATTTCATAAGCACCGCCGTAAAGCTCGGTCTTGTTAACGGCTATGGCGACGGAAGCTTTAAGCCTCAGGCTACAATCACAAGAGCTGAGGTGGTAACGGTAGTTAACCGTATGCTCTCTCTCGAGGCTAACAAGGACACGGTTTGCCGTGATTCACTGACAAAAGTGTTCTCCGATATTGCAGGTCACTGGGCAGAGTATCAGATACTCATTGCCTCCAACGACAACGTAAAATCAGAAGCATACAATGCTTTGGGTGAAACTACACTTACCGAGACAGATACCACAGTTGAATTTTCAACAAAAACCTTAAAGGTTGTTATTGGGAAGGATAGCGGTAAATTCCTTGAAGTTATAAACCTTTATAACGGCACGAACATTCACGTTGACACCTCACTCCCCTGGATCGCATATCTCAAGGACGACGTAGGTGCCAACATAATACCCATTGGTGCCGATGTTGACAACGGCAGATTAAGAATGGATTTCAAGGATGGCTCAAGCGTTTATTTCATTATTGAGACCTTTGACAGATACTTCACTATGACTATCGACAGCTCCATTCCCGTTGGATATCAGTCGATAGTATTCGGCAGATTCACAACCAAATACGAGTGGGAGCTTGATAACCCCAATAAATTCGGACTGTCATTAGTTGCAATGACCACAAGTGTTAACCCCAGCGAGTACCCCGGTGGTAGTAAACCTATTTTCTCAGCAACGGTAACTCCTGCATCAGGCGCTCCCGTCATTACGGCTAAGGTTGGTATCGGATTCACAACAATGGACATTCACCGTGAATGTCTCAAGGAGATCGTTAATGCCATTGATCCCACACGTGGTATCAAGAATCTTAACGGCGGTCCATTCACCTACGATTCGGATAACCAATTTGATGACTACGTTATCACGTCAATGAAAATAACCCCCGATAACGTAGAGGAGGTTGGTAGAATTGCTCAGGAATACGGATTTGAGCAGATAAGCTTACATCAGGGCGGTTCATTCATTCAGGGAGACTTTAACTTTATAGCTGCAAGAACACCTGAGGAAGAAGAAAACGGAACCTTTATTGATGCCGCAACCTTTAAGGAACGAGTTACGAATAAGCTTGATAAGTACGGAGCATACTTCTGTCTCCACACCTACTCTTCCCTTATTTCGTCCTCGGCGACAAAGATACTTACAAATCCCAAGTGGCAGCGACAGATAGCCTACGATCCCGTGACGTACACTCTCCGAGGTGATCTGTCCAAAACCAAGACAAGCATCAAAACCAACGAGGATGCTTCAAAGTTCGTGATGGATCCCAACAAGGGTATGCCTGACACCAACGTTCACTCGGCTTTCATCCTGATTGACGAAGAAATCATTAAGGTCAGCCAGGGTACCTCCGCAGGCTTCATCAACGTAAAACGCGGCCAGTGCGGAACGGAAAGAGCACGTCATGAGGACGGCGCTGAGATAAGACAGCTTCTCGGTTGGTACGGAGGCTTCCAATCGCAGGTTCTCTCAGAGCTCTTCTACCACCTTGCAGAAGAAACTGCAAGAGCCTATAACGAGGGCGGATTCAGGGCTATCTACCTTGACGGCTTTGAATCTCTTGGTAAAGATAAGCTCTTCAGCAAGTACACAGGTGGCTACTATGCATATGCAGAATTTTACCGTACAGTTATTTCTAACTGTATAATTCCTCCTATCGTTGAATCCTCATCAGGCGGTACTTACCTCTGGGCAGGACGAGGACGAAGCGGCGCCGTTGACCACGCAAAGGTTGAGCTGAAGCTCTTCAAGACCAACGACGCAAGAGGCAAGAGAAGCGCCGGAAACCAGTTCTATACTGCGACTCTCGGTTGGTTCAACCCGAACCCCGACTATGCAGAGGAATATAAGAATACCTTCTTCAAGACCTGCTTCCGTGACGACCTTGACCATATGGCGTCCATTGGTGTTGCGTACAACTACGGCAACTGTAACCAGCCCTTCTCCATCGACCTCTATAACGAGCAGACAAGATTCAGAACAAACGTTAAATACTACAACGCATACTCAATTATGCGTAAGGCTAACTACTTCTCCCCTGAAGTAAGAGAAGCC
>JAZSLY010000155.1:0-3562 GCA_045535585.1 Eubacteriales bacterium | reverse complement strand
TTTATCAAAAAACAGATAAAGACGACGTTAGCACTCTACCGTGCGGTATTAAGATTGTATAAAGATAGCCCTCGCTCCAAGCGGAACGAGGGCGCAACTTTTGTAACAGACCTTTGTTATTCGTTTATGTCTGATTGCACCTCCATCGCGAGCCTCGCTCGCGATGGTTTTCTCCAAGATCCTTTGCCGCTCGCGGTATAGTTTTCGGTAATTATTCCACTTATCATATTAGGCAAATTTCATCTTCTCGCATGGCAATATTCCTTCGGAATGCGTATGCCTTGCCATGTATCCGAGTAGCTCCTTCATCTCCTTGGAATTTGTTCCGCTGTCCTCCCCGGGTATTATGTTTCCGTGCCATAGTTCTTTAATTACATTCATTTTTATTACCTCCGGCAGTACAACACAATATCACATAACTTCCGTAAAGTCCAGACTTCTGGAGAAAAGAAAAAGACGATTTTTCATCGTCCGTATTCTTTAGTTCTATGGGTTTTTTATAATAAAAGCCGATGAGGTTTCTTTCGATTCCTCATCGGCTTGATTTTACTTATTGCTTATAAAGCTTTGTTAAATTTTAACGTTTTAACAGTTTAATTACTGATATGCGCGAGCCGCGGTGTTCCAAGACGCTGTGGGAGGAGTGGGCTCTGCAGGAAGCTTACCCTCGTTGAAGCCGAGCGCGATACCAAGATTATACCAGTAAAGTGCGAGATAATCGCCCTTGTAAACGTTTCCGTCGCCCAACGTATCAGTAAAGGTCGAAAGGTCAGTGTAGCCTACACCACCTGCACTGGAAACGTAGATGGGGGGAGGAACGGGTGCACCCGTTGCTTCTGCCTGAGCCTTGATGATGTCTACGTAACCGCATCCGTACTGAGAGGGCACGGTGACAAAACCACCTGCTTCAGGGTTATAAACCTCGCGCATACCGTCATCCATATCCAAAGCGGGCGTACCGTTAACAGTAAGGCTTCCGTCAACGTCAGAGGGGGTGCCTGTGCTTACTCCGGGGATGAAATCAACTTCCATAACAATCATAATCATATTCATATAATTGTTGGTGCTTTCGCCAAGCTGGGTTGTAAAGGAAGCTCCTTTCAGCTGGAAGAATCCATTCGTCTGAGTGATAAGACCTACCTGCTCGTTAACGCCGTGAGCAATGAACCAAGCTTCATTACCTACGACGTAGGAGAATACCTCGGACTTGTCGTCTATGTTAACAACAGCTTTAGACTGGCTATTCCACGACTCATATGGCAAATTGCTCATGCAGAATATAGCAGGACCGCCTGCCTTGCCTACGAACGAGTTGTTGATGTTAATCGTCGCGGGTGCATGATATTTGTGAATGGTATTCTTACCCTCGTCAATGAGGTTTTCGGTCCAGGTGTTAATGTGGGACTGCCATGCATCATAGAACTTAACGTAGTTAAGGTTCATGGTAACGCAATCATATTCCTCCATTACAGTCATATAATAACGAGTTGCGTTAACTGCGTTGAAATTATAGGTAGCCTTAGCAATCTTGAATGCGTATGCACCGAGCATGTGGCGCTTGGAGTCTACTATTTCTTCCTGAGTAACAGACTCGTCGTTATCGTTCATACCGAACGCGTAGATGTTGTATACGTAATTTGTATGATTGAATTCAGGATCCTGCATCCAGAGCTCTTCAGCAACGTGGAATCTGAATATCTCGGAGGAGGAGTAACCGTCATCGTCATTAGTAGTTTTGTTGTCAGTGGTCTTTGTTCCGTCGGGAGCAACGATAGGAATATTGTAGGTGTTAATGGTGAAGTAGTTACCGTAGAAGTTAAAGCTGCCGGCAGACTTCAATTCGTGATAATAGATAGACTGATGGTCCCAGATGTAAGTGTTTCCGTCATTAGCATTGAAGAAGTATTCAGCAGGAAGGTCGGAGCGCTGAATTGTGAAGTTATTGTGGAGAACCACGCCGTTAAGAGTCTCGGGACGGGTGATATTGTGGTTTGCAAGGAAGTTGTTTACAACGTCGAGCTGGTTATAGCCGGAGTTGCCAAGGCTAACAGATACGTTGGTAATAACGTTAAGCTCTATTGCTTCGTGCACGTTGTATGCGTCTACAACGGTAACCTCAAGAGACTTGGTGAATTCCGCAATCTTGCTGTCGGGAATGTTATCGGGACGAGTCTTGATGGTGAAGGTCTTGCCCTCAGCGGCCTTTGTGAACTGGAAGGTGTGGTTTACTTCATCAATGGTAACGTATTCCGCACCAACGGGAGCGCCGTCAAGAAGAACCTCGGATACGCTGATATAGCCTACAATCTTGTCCACAGGCTTATAGGTCGTGGGGTCAAGAAGGCTAAGATTAAGCACGTACTTAAAGGGGTTGTTGCTACCAACAGCATAGCCGTAGCCGCTGTCAAGGAAGTTGTTCTGGTAGGTGTTTTTCTTCCAGTTGATAAGCTGATCGGGTTCGGAAACGCCTGCTACCACATACTTAAAGTCCTCGTCAACGACAGAGATCTGAACGGGAGCAGAGGTGACGCCCTGGAAGGTAGCAGTGATTGTACCCTGGCAAATTTCATTCTTGTCAAAGCCTTCGGAGTAGCTAAGCGTGATACCCTCGGAACGCTCGATAAACTCACCGTTGGAGAGGGTGAGGTCTACACGAAGTCCACTTGCGTCAAACTTGCCTACGGTAGCGGTTGTTGCAAAGGATCCGGTGTCAATAGCAACCGATACAACGGTAACAACTTCAATCTCAAAGGTGTCGGTGAAGGCACCGTCTTCGGTTGTATAAGTGGCAGTTACGGTCTTCTTTCCTGCGGTAGCTGTATCAACTGCAGAGAAGGAGAGGCCGGTAACGGTTCTGGTAAGGTTGTTGGAGAGAGTTGCGGTAGCCGTAATGTTCTCCGTGCTGTAGGTCTCGGTAAGCAATACCCAGGTGGGATAGCCAGCGTTAACCTTAATGGAGGTAACTACGGGAGCGGTGTTGGAAAGCTTTACGGTAGTGCTGAAGCTATCGTAAGTAATCACCCAATCAAGATCGGGGTAAACGGGGAAATTGTCAGCATCAAGCTTTTCATCGTTCATATCGATTACGTGCTTGAAGCCGTTATTGTAAACAAGATATATCTTAAGGTTAGAAATGTCAGGATTCTGACCTTCGGCAACGGTCGTATCAACCGAATCCGCGTCAATCTCAATGCCCACGGGAACAACGTCCATAACGGTGACGGTGAAATCTATGGTCAAGGAGCCGTAGGAGATCTTAAGAATCTGCTCGCCAACCTTATTGGGGTCGATTTCGGAAAGCTTAAGATCATTAACCGAAACGATCTTGGTAGAATCGTCGGAATAGGTAGCGGTTAAAGTAAGCGCGGAGGTGTCAAACACGTCGCCCTTATAAATAGAGTTTTTAAGACCGCTACGGTAGGTGAGCGACTTGAGAGTAGGAGCGGAAGGATTGACTGCAGAGACCTTAACCTCGAGAGAAGCGTTAACAGATACACCCTCGTAGGTAATGGTATACTCTACTCTGCCGGGCTTTGAGGTATCAACCGATGAAATGGTTACG
>JAZSLY010000108.1:0-3447 GCA_045535585.1 Eubacteriales bacterium | reverse complement strand
CAGACTCACCTGACCTTCCCCGAGCAGAAAAGGGTATTTTCCCTTATCCCTGCACTTAAAAACGCCGTCTTTTTAAGGTATGGCGTTATGCACAGAAACACCTTTATCGACTCTCCAAGACTATTGACACCCTATTACAGTATGAGGGAGAGAAGAAATATATATTTCGCAGGACAGATGACGGGCGTTGAGGGCTATCTTGAATCGGCGTCGTCGGGTATGGTGGCAGGTATAAACGCTGCAAGGCAGGCACTCGGTATGGAGGAGATAGACTTCACCGCCGACTCTGCCATAGGCGCTCTTGCAAATTATATATCCAACCCGTCGGTGACCTCCTTCCAGCCGATGAACGTAAATTTCGGAATTATAAAGCCTCTTGACAGAAAGGTCAAGGGAGGCAAAAAAGCAAGAAACGCCGCCATTGGCGAGCGTTGTGTTGAAGCCGTAAAGAGAATTAAAAAGGAGTATGAGCTGTGAGACTTATTGTTGATGTAATGAGCGGAGACAAAAGTGCGCTTGAAGCAGTAAAGGGCGCCGTCAAGGCAAAGCGAGAGCTTGGGGTCGATATTACGCTGGTAGGCAACGAGGGCGTAATAGGCAACGCTCTCGACACTTTGGGTGTTGCCCGTGACGACTCCTGCCGTGTGGTGCACGCAGACAGCGTTATCACAATGGAGGACGACTACCTTGTGGTAATCAAGTCGAAGAAGGACTCGTCAATGGCGGTGGGTCTGGAGCTTTTGAAGAACGGCGAGGGTGACGCCTTTATTTCCACGGGAAATACGGGTGCTCTCGTAGCAGGTGCCAGCCTTATCGTCCGTCGTATCAAGGGAATAAAGGCGGCGGCAATAGGTGCGGTCATTCCTCTCGGCAACCCATTTCTCCTTATTGACGCAGGCGCTAACGTTTCCCCACAGCCCGAGGAAATGAAGCAATTTGCTCTTATGGGCTCTATCTATATGAAAAAGATGTTCTCCCTTTCCTCGCCACGCGTAGCCCTTATCAACAACGGCACGGAGAGTGTGAAGGGAAACGAGCTTGCAAGAGAAAGCTATAAGACGCTTTCAGAATGTCAGGATATAAATTTCATCGGGAATATAGAGGGCAGAGATATTATCGACTCGGTGTGCGACGTGCTGGTGGCAGACGGATACACGGGAAATATAATATTGAAGCTTATAGAGGGCTTTGGCAAATTTATGTCGCGCACTCTTAAATCAATGCTGAAAAGAAATATATTCACTCTTTTTGCCGCCCTTCTTTTAAGAGGGGAAACGAAAGGCTTGAAGAAGAGTATGGACTACACCGAGTACGGCGGTGCGCCGCTTCTCGGCGTGTCTGCCCCCGTAATCAAGGCTCACGGAAATTCGGGTGAGCGTGGTATGTTCTCGGCGTGCCGTCAGGCAAAGACCTTTGTGGAGACGGGCGTTCTGGAGGATATCAGGGCGCTTGGTGCAAGGCTGAGAGAAGAGAAGCTGGGCGGAGGTGAAAAGTCAGATGGCACAGAAAAATCAGAATAAAAGCGATATATTTTCAAGGGAATTTATAACCCTTGCAGGTGAGCTTGAGAATATAATAGAATATAAATTCAAGAACCCCGAGCTTTTATATAAGGCTTTGACCCACTCTTCTTTTTCCAACGAGAGCCGTGCGCAGAAGAAGGACGCTCCCTGCAACGAAAGGTTAGAGTTCCTTGGCGACTCGGTGCTTTCAATCGTGGTATCAAGCTATATTTTCACCTATCTTGCATCTCAGCAGGAGGGAGACCTGACGAAGATACGCGCCTTTGCGGTGTGTGAGGACGCCCTCTACCAGTACGCAAAGGAAATAGAGCTTGGCAAATATCTGGCTCTCGGCAAAGGAGAGGAAAAGACCAACGGACGAGGAAGAAAGTCCATTCTTGCAGATGCCACAGAGGCTATTATCGGCGCAATATATCTTGATAGCGACCTGACCCTCGATGCTCCGAGACCTCTTATAATGAAGATTGCATTGCCGAGGATAGAGGAAATTTGCGACACTATAAGGTGCGGGGGTCATAAGAACTACAAGGGCGCCCTGCAGCAGCTTGTGCAGAATTCCCGAGGGGACGTGCTTGAATATCGTGAAAAGGGCGAAAGCGGTCCTGATCACGCAAAGGTTTTTACAATAAGCGTTATGCTCAACTCCAATGAAATAGGAGTGGGCACCGGAAGGACCAAGCAGGAGGCAGAGCAGGCTGCCGCCAAGGTTGCGCTTGAATTATTTGGAGAGAATGTTTAAAACGAGGTGTAAATTATGAAAAGAAACAGAATTTTATTGTGCTTTGTGTCCCTTCTTCTCGTGTTGCTGACTATGACTGCGCTTGCGTCGGACGTAACCGAAACACCGATAATACGCCCTGAAAAAAGCTTTTTGTCGGCAACTGTGACGACAAATGCCACGGGAGACGCCGTCCTCGGAGACAGTATTGCTTTGACAACTACGCTTACCTCCTCCTCGGCAGACAAGAAATTTGCTTCGGCAAGTGTGAAGCTTAAGGTTTCCGACGGACTTGAGATAGAGGGCGAGCCCGTATTTACCACGCTTTCGGATTCGTGGAGCGTTAAGGAAGGTGCTCTTGCAGACGGAGTGCTCTCGCTTAAAGTGGCAACCGACAAGGTGGAGGACGCCGTAAGTGAATTGAAAATAGAGCTTAACCTGAAGGCAACCTCAACGGGTGAAAAGTCCGTTACCTTCGATTCGGTCAGCGCTACCGATAAATTCAATATGTACTTTATCGTAGTGTCAAAGAAGGCGACGAATAACACCTTTACCGTACTTGCCGAAAAGGAAGAGGTATTGCCTCCCTCCTTTGTGAATATGGGTGCGGCGCTCAGAATAAACAACACCCCTGCCCTCCGCTTCGGTATGACGGTTGAAAAGGACGAGGTTTACAAATCGGCGTTCACGGGTGCTTTTGAGTATTCTGCTGAATGTGATATAAAGTTCGGTATGCTGATGATAGAAAAGGACAGATACCTCGAGCCTCTTACCGTTAACCACGCCGACGTTACGAGCAAGATATTCACCGAGGCACTCAGCGAGAGCGACGACACCGTTACCTTTGCTCTCACTCTTGACGAGGTGAACGATTACACCAAGGAATACGTTTTCCGTCCCTACGCAATGGTGAAGGACGGGGCTGAATACCTCTATTTCTACGGTGAGGAGAAAACGAGAAGCGCGAAGGGCGTTGCCCAAAGCGCTCTGGAGAGCGAAACCGACCAAAAGAAAATTGAGCTTTTAAACGAATTTGTAAAATAACGAAGAAAAGAGGCTATAAAATGAACCGACCCCCAAAAGTTAGACCAAAAATCTAACGATTGGGAGGTCGGTTTTTTCATGGCAAAATATAGTTATGAATTTAAATTAAAAGCAGTTCAGGCATATCTGAACGGAGAAGGGAGTTATGACTATCTTGCTAAA
>JAZSLY010000131.1:0-25598 GCA_045535585.1 Eubacteriales bacterium | reverse complement strand
TTAGCGGTAGCTTGAGTCCGCTTGCGGTTGGCAGATCTTTCGGAGGGCTTTCAGCCCTGCCAGTATTAGCGGCTTACAGCCGCAGAGCAAACTACCGGCTTAGCCGGTAGTTATGATTGGAAGCATTGATTTTTTGAAATTCTATGGTATAATATCAATGTAAACAACATTATTACGCAAGCATTTAATTTATAAACGAGAAGTGAAACATGCTGAAAGGAAAGGCTTATGAAGAAATTTTGTTTTGCGACGTTGCTTGTCATTTCGATAGCTATTTTAGCGGGGTGTAATGTTGCACCAAAAGCAGAATCGAATGATAAAGAAGCTATTTTTACCGACGAAGAGCTTTACGCGATTTCCGCACCTTTAATTGAAAGCTCAATTGATGCATATGAGAAGATTATGTGTTGTGAATTTGAGGTTACCAAAAAAGAAAAGCTTATTTCGGGATTTGATTATATTCATCACAACTCACTTATGTATTATAGGTTAGAAGAGCTTAAAACAAAGGATGAGCTTTGGAGTTTTGCACATGAAACGTTTACCGAATCGGCGGCAAAGAGGCTGTTTTCAGCAAATATTGACGGAAGTGATATATATTCCGCAAAATTCATAGAAGAAAACAAATCCTTGTATATGCTGCTCCCTATAAGTTACGTGGATTTATCGTCTTTTGTTTTAAAGAGCGTGACTTCTCTGTCGCAAAGTGAGACTTCTTTTTCTGTTCTTGCCGATTTTTACTATACCAAGGCAATTCTTCATTTTGTAAACGAAGATGGGGTATGGAAAATTGACAACTCGGTGCTTGAAGGTGAAAAAGAATATCAAAGCACAACGGACACGACCGATACCAATGACTTTATTACCTTCATCTCAAACAATGAGTTTTTAATCAACAAGGCAGAGCTTGTGAAGGCTGACTCCGTTTCGGAAGATGATGCCAAAGAAATTTTCAAGTCTCTTCTCGTCAGGGCAGAGTACGTTGAAAACATTTTGATGCACGGGACTTTTCGTGATTCCCGTGAGTCAATTATGCATAACGGAACAGAGTATCGTTTGGTTGATTTCCCTGAATTAAAGAGCTTAACTGATATATGGGGTAATATTCTCGGCGTATATACAAAAGAATGTGCAAAGAGGCTTTATGCTCCAATGCTTAACGAGGATGCCGAGTGTCCCAAGTATATGGAAAAGAACGGAAAGCTTTATTGCGAGGAATCTGCAAGAGGCAATTCGATGTGTTATGACTATGATTCAATAAAGCTTGTTGAACAGTATGAAAACGTGCTCGTTTTGTCAATAGACCAACTGTATGTCGATGCCTTCGAGAAAAAACAAGCTTTTGTCCTTCAAAAAAACGAAAGCGGTTGGAGAGTGGCGCACGCGCTTCACGAAGAGGTGAAGTCGGCTGATTTTCAGTATGAAAATATAGAGCTTGAACAAATGGGAGAGGGAGAGTTCTTCGGGTATGCACCTTTGCAACTTGATGAATTCCCCGTGAAATTCGAGCATAACGGAGAAGCTATTACAATAAATGCCCCAATATATACGGGTTTGAAAACGGATAATATAAGAACATACAAAAAGTTTTTTGCGTTTGAAAACGGTGTGCTTGTACTTACCGCTATCGATAGCAAAACGAATAAAGAGCGTTTTTTACTGTTAGATAAAAGCGGAAAGCTTATAAACACCGATTATCAAGCCGAGTCTGCCGTGAGTGATATTATAAAAATCTCGTCATACCCAAGTGGTATTGAAATATTGCAAACGGGAGAAGCGGGAGCGTATCAGCAACAGCTTTGCAAGGATGGCGTGGCTATCAGCGAAAGCTTCGACGAAATAGGATTTTTCAACAATGGTCTTGCCCTTGCCCGAAGGGGTAATAAATACGGTATTATTTCACTTGACGGGGAAACTGTTGCCGAGCCGTTTATTGAGGCTGATGATTATAGATATACCCCTGATTTTACAAGGCACTATCAGGTCAAGCATATGACCGACGACGCCTTTGTTCTTACCGTAAACGGTGAGCTTGTTATTTTTACTATAACCAGAGGTGAAGAGAAAAGCTTTGACAAGATACAGCCTAAAAACGAGTACACAAAAGAGAGGACGTTTATTTTCCCAACCATAAGTGACAAAAGCTATGAAGAGCCTGAATATTCCGCATCTGCCGACTTCGTTTGGGGAGACTACGTTCCGTTTGTAAAAACAATGGTTGGGCGCTATGCCAACCCGGGATTTGCTATCTATTCCTATTCCTTTCTTACTCCCGAAACCAAAAATATGAGGGACGGCGTAGCCCTTTACGAAAGCTTTAACAACAAGTATAAGATTGAAAATGAGGTTGTTGGCAATAGCTTTTTGCCTCATATGTCCGATATTAGAAATGAGGAGAATAAGGTTTATCGGGAGTGGCTTTTTGAAAGCAAAATAGTCAATGTGTCACGAGACTTGAAAAGTATTGAAAGACTTTCGTATATAGCAAAGGATATCAATGACGCTGACAATTTGTTTTCGGGCGTGTGGCAGTCAAAATATGAAATAATAGAGCAGGGCAAGGTAGGAAGCACTTATTTCGGAAAGCCAAACAAAAGCATAGATCAGGCATTACTAAACAGCGAGTTATATGAACGCTTTGAATTTGCCGACGGGGCAACTCCGAGAAAAATCCTTGAAAGCGAAGAAAGCCTTGTGTTCAGCGCACAGTATACGGCTGTGGAAGAAGCCGACAAGTATAGCCTTTTAGTTGTTTCAAAATCCGATTTGTCGGTGAAATATGAAATAACTGTCCCAAACCAAGCGTCATTTACTGATGCCGAAGCATATTACTCTCTTAAAGTCAACGATATTGTGGGGGAGAGGTATTTGCTTGTTACGGTGTCAAAGCATTATCGTGACAACTACGACAAGCATTATGAAGCCCTCTATTTATACGATATCGAAGAAAACACTTTGACACACCTTGAGGATTTTGCATATGATGCAAAGCTTTCTCCCGATATGAAGTATCTTGTTTATACAGATTACAATGCGGAGTTGAGCTTGCCCGAGCAACAAAAGGGCGTCAGAATAAAAAATCTTGAGGACGGGAAAACCTTGCTGTTTACTTATGATATAGTAGAAAGAGTAAATCGCGTTATGGCGCAGGAATATATTCTTCAAGGCTTTGTGGAATACGAGGCGCTGAAGCAAGAATTAAAAGATGTTATATTTTGGCGGTAATAACAAAATCAATATAAATTTATAAAGGAGATTTGAACTATGCTTAAAGGAATTCCGAGTATTCTTTCACCCGAGCTTTTAAAGGTTTTGTGCGAAATGGGGCACAGCGACACATTGGTTATAGCCGACGGAAATTTCCCGTCCGAAACAATGGGAAAGGATGCCATTGTCATTCGCGCTGACGGTCACGGTGTACCCGAGCTTTTAGAGGCGATTTTAAAGGTCTTTCCTCTTGATACCTACGTGGAAAACCCCGTGTCTCTTATGCAGGTCATGCCGGGCGATAATGCCAAAACACCAATCTGGGACGTTTATAAAAAAATCGTCTCCGAGGCGGATGACAGAGGAGACAAGGTTTTTGCAGAGGTTGAACGCTTTGAGTTTTACGAAAGAGCGAAAAAAGCATATGCCATTATCGCAACAGGCGAAACGGCAATTTATGCAAATGTAATGCTTCAAAAGGGCGTTGTTATCAACTAAAAAGCATCAAAAAACATAGCAGTTAAAAAGAGGGACTGAAAGCAGCGCTTTCAGTCCCTTATCAATTTCGGGTATTCTTTTTATTAGAGAATTATTAAAGCTTGAGAATATCGTCGATTGAGATGATTTTGCCTTCCTTGATGGATTTGTTTGCGGCAACACCTACGATGATGGAGTATGCTCCGTCCTCGGTGCCTGCCTTGTGTCCAAGCGGGTCGGGCACGTTGTCACGGAATATCATATCTCTCAGTCTTTCGTCTCCGCCGCCGTGTCCGCCGCCGCCACGGGTTACGTGGTGCTCGGTAACGTTGTTATTGAGGTCAAAGACTTTAACGACGTCCTTGGAAACCTTTGACTGGAAGCCTGTCTCGTACTCGGTTGCTTCAAGTCTGCCCTTGGAGCCGTTGATTACCATTCTCCAGCCCTCGTATGCGGTTGTAGCGTTGAGAGAGTAGGTAAGAACTGCACCGCCGTCGTATTCAACGTTAACTGCCATAGTATCGTAGATATCGATGTCGTCGGCGTATACGCAGTTATCCTTCATATAGCCGTCGTACTGCTCGTTGTTCTTGTAGTATTCAACCTCGGTGGGAGTAAGCTTGTAGTAGAATTCACACTCGCTTGCGTGCTCACACTCAGAGCAACGGGTGGTATTTTCAAATTTTTTATTCTTTGCTCCGTAAAGGTTGAGCTTTGCAAAAGCGGAAACCCTTGCAGGCTTCTGACCTATCCACCAGTTGATAAGGTCGAAGTGGTGGGTGGACTTATGTACGAGAAGTCCTCCGCTCTTTGCCATACGGGCGTTCCAACGTCTGAAATAGCTTGTACCGTGTGCGCCAAACTTCATATCACGGGTGAGAAGCCACTCGAAGTTAACGCTGAACACGTCACCGATTTCACCCTTTGCAATAAGCTCGCGGATTTTTGTCTTGAAGGGAGCGAAACGGTAGTTGAAGGTTACGATAACTTCCTTTCCGTATTTTTTCTTCGCTTCAAGAATTGCGTTGCAACGCTCATCGTCGATGGTCATAGGCTTTTCGGTGATTACGTTACAGCCAAGCTCAAGAGAGCGGATGATGTAATCACTGTGGTATGCGTCAACGGTTGTAACGATTACGAAATCGGGACGAACCTCCTCGATCATCTTGTCAAAGTCCTCGTAAACGGGCATATCAACGCCAACCTTTTCAACGAACACGCGGGATCTGCCTACGTTTATATCATAAACACCGCAAAGCTCGGCAACGTCGGTAAAGTCCTTCGACATAGGAATGGCATACATAGTAAGTCCTCTGTATGACGCTCCTGCAAACACGTATTTCTTTTTCATATCTTTTTCCTTTCTTAAAAAAGTATTACTGACAACAACATTATACTGTAAGGGCTTACAAAAGTCAATACATTTATAAGCTTTTTTGGCAAATTTTTTCCAGAGCTTTTATTTCATATTCGCCTGCCTCCAGCGACAAAACCGTTATGCCGTCCTTTTGATTTTTGTCTCGGAGTATAACCTTGGCGCTTGACGGAATAACGAAATGATAGGTCACCTCGTCACCCACACGGGTCCATTCGCTGACTATATCTCTGTATTTCGCTTTTGCGTGATTTATCCTTCCTTTTCTGTCGGTAACGGGCTCCAGAAGTATTCGTTTAAATCCGTTTTCAAGAGGCTTTATTCCGCATATTCCCGAATAGAACCATTCGGCAATAGCGCCGTAGGCGTAATGGTTGAAGGAATTCATGTTGACGTCACCGAAGCCCTTGGACAGAGTAAAGGAATTCCACCTCTCCCACATCGTAGTAGCGCCCTGATCAACCGAGAAGAGCCAACCCGGATATTCGTGGCTGAATAAAATATCGTAAGCAAGGTCACCCATACCACATTCGGTAAGAGCTTGGCAGATATGCCCCGTTCCTACAAAGCCCGTGGTGAGTGTTTTCCCACTGTTAAGAACTGCTTTTTTTAACGCGCTTATACAGTTTTCCCTGATTTCTCCCGATACGATGCCGAACCTGAGGCACAGAGCCAAAGCGCATTGGGTATTGAATACGAGATTGCCGTCCTTGATATATTTTTCCTGCCATTTTCGGCTGAAGTCCTCGTATAACGACTTGTAGTATTCGCCTTTGTCCACAAGCTTGCCCATATCCCACATTGCGTGGAGCATTCTGAGAAAATGGCAATCGGCTATATATTGCTTGTCCGTATCCTCAAGGGCAAGCCAGTCTCCGTGCTTTCCTACGGGTCCCTGAGGCTCAAGGGAGAGAAGATAGGAAACGTAGTTTTCCATAGAGGGATAATGCTCCTTGACAAGAGCGTCAGCGCCGTACGTTTTCCAAAGTATGTAGGGGATAAGCACACCTGCATCACTCCAGGCGGTGCTTCCGCCAAACGCCCAGCCCTTAGGGTTGGTGTTGTCTACGTTTATTCTCGGAACGACGTCGGCATAGCATCCGAAGAAATCCGTCTGAGAATCTCTCAGGTCGCCTAACCACTTGGTCATAAACGGCAGAATATCCGCAATATACGACGCGGCGCCTGCAAAGGCAAGAGTATCACCCGTCCAGCCAAGCCTCTCGTCCCGTTGAGGACAGTCGGTGGGCACCGACAGATAATTGCCCCTCATTCCCCAAACGCAGTTGGAATAGAGTCGGTTTATCTCCTCGTTGTCACATTGGAAAACGCCCGTTTCTTCAAGCTCCGAGCCAAGAAATTCAAACCTGACGCCGTGTATCTCCACGTCGTCGCTTGCCTCTATTTCTATATATCTGAAGCCGAAAAAGGTGTGGGTGACGAAATATTCCTCAATGCCGTCCCCGGATGCCACGAAGGTCATTCTCGACAGTGCCGAACGGTAGTTTTCTATATAGGCGCTTCCTTTAGGCCCGTCGTTGCCGTCACATCTCATTCCGCTGTTGTTCAGCATCTCGGCAAAATATACGGTTATGACGGTGCCTCTTTTCGCCCGATAGCGTATCACGGGTCTGCCAACGGTGTTTTGAGCGCCGTCTATGAGGAGTGTTTCTCCCTTGGATATTTTTCCGCCGTATTCTTTTTTGTTAATTGCACCAAAGTCACTTTCGTCGTGTGTTGCTCCCTCGTAGAGCACGTAGCTTTCGGGTATGATGCTCAGGGCTTCGTTCACTCTCACGAAGGGACCCGTGTGGGAAACGATATTTCCCTTGAAGGCAGTGAGGGTGGCATTACTCCATTGGTATTTATCACTTTCCCTATGTACGTCGGGAAGGCGCATATCACGGTATTCTCCGTCGTATAGGTCGGCAAAGGTTATCTGTCCGCCGACGCAGGTTTCCCACCCTTCGTCCGAGGCGAAAATTTCGCTGTCGGTCTCTACCTCACACACGAATGCAATAGGGCCGTCGCCGTAAGCGCCGTGGGATATTCTACCCTTGTACCATCCAGCCGACACCGTTGCGGTAACCGTGTTCTCCTCGGTGCAAAGCTCGGTTATATCGTATTCGTATTCAAAGAGCCTGAAGCGATAGTCCGTCCATTCGGGTTTTAATTCATCCTTTCCCACTCTGCGCCCATTCACCCAAAGGTCAAATATACCAAGGGCGGTGGCGCGTATAACGGCTTTTTCACCGCTTTTCAGGTGGAATTTTCCTCTGACTAAAAGAAGCCCGTCGCCACTTTCGAGGGGTATACTTTTAGAATTAAAGCGTCGGTTATCCCAGCCGTTTTTCCATATATCAGCCCAGGTTTCCACTATCTGCTTGCCGACGAGAGAATGATGTGTAATAAATTTGCCTTTTTTCATAACGACCCTTTCGGTAAATTCTTTATTTCCAGAATTCTTTTTGTCAGTGCTTCCTTTTCGTTTTCTGTTTTTCCGTCCAATACCTCTTGGAAAAGGAGGTCAAGAAGAGCACCGACCCTCTGTGAAGGTGGAATTCCAAGCGCTACGATATCCGCACCGCCAATGGCAAGCATATCCTTTTTGTAGCAATCGCCATTTTTGAGAATAGCCTCCACGCCTTCTTTTACAAAAGCAATATTTTCACCCGAGGCTTCCTGCATTTCGACAAAGGTGTTGATTGCGTCAAGGCTGTATTCCGACATAAGCCCAAGGAGTGAGCGCCTATCGTTGCAGGGTGGAGAAGCGTATATTGCTATTGCCTCCGAGACCGTCTTTTTTTCTTTATTTGACGGGACGATTGAGGAAAGCAGGTGAGGGGAGTGACAAAAGAAAAGAGCAAGTCTTGCGAGAGGTGTGTGGCACTTTTCTATTGCCCTGCCGTCACCGAGGGTGATATTTTCAAATAAGACCTCGAAAACCGACCTGAATTCATTGAAAATTCTCTCAACTCTCACGCCTGCAAGAAGCTTTCGCATTTCCACGCTTATTCTTTCACGGGAAACGAAGCGGAGAAGATGCGCCTTCTTTTCTATGGCAATAGCGGTGGCATAGTCAATATCAAAGTCAAGTACCGAGGAAAACCTGAGTGCGCGCAAAATACGCAGTGCGTCCTCTTCAAAGCGCTCCTCGGCGTTTCCAACAGAGGCGAGAGTTCTTGATTTCAGGTGCTCTACACCGCCGAAAAGGTCAACGATACCCTCCTCGTCGTTATACGCCATTGCGTTGACGGTGAAGTCACGGCGTGAGAGGTCGTCCTGAAGCCTTCTTGTGAAAAGCACTTGGTCGGGGTGTCTGTGGTCGGCGTAGTCGCCGTCCTGTCGATAGGTGGTAATCTCCAGCACCTCACCGTCAATTATGACCGAGACGGTGCCGTGCTTTATTCCCTGAGGGAAGGTGCGATAGCCCGAAAAAACGCTCATCGTTTCCTCGGGCTTGGCACTTGTGGTTATATCAAAGTCAAAAGGCGTTTTGCCCATAAGAGAATCCCTGACGGCTCCTCCTACGGCATACGCCTCGAATCCCGCGTTTTTCAAAAGCTCTATTGCGGTGCGGGCACCGACAGAAAGCGTAATTTTATTCATTGTTTTCCTTAAAATAGCTGAGCGCCGCACCGATAACCGTGCCGTATCGGCTGTACTCGGGAATAATAAAGTTCACACCGAACATTGATTTCATCTTGTCGTAAATGGGCTTCGCCTGAGGGGCACGGGTTAGAGTTCCCGTCAGCACCACGTCGTTTATTTTACAGCTTCTCGATGCAAAAACAGCAACCATACCAATGGTCTCAAAAACGAGATTGAGAATACCGAGAGCAATATCCTCGGGGGTTGCAAGGTCGCTGAGGTTACCGAAATTTGCGGCGGTCACGCCGTCGGTAAGGGTGGGGCTGATGCTTTTATTGGTAATATCGCCGATAAGAAGGTCAATATTGTTAAGGTTACCCGAGGTGGCAAGCTCGTAAAGATTGTGTATATCTCCGATGCCCAGCATTTTTTTGGCAAGTCCTATGATAGTACCTCCGCCAACGCCCGTGCCTCCTATATAGGTAAGCTCGTTTCCGTTAGCAAAAACGGCGGCAGTACCCGTACCCATACTGACTACCAGAGCACGCTCAAGTCCTGACAGATACTGTCCTCCTATGCCCACGCATTGAAATTCGCTTATATGTCTGCAGGGGATACCGTAAAGGTTGCCTCCGACGAAGGTAGAGCCTACCCCCGTTATCATAACGGTGTCCACGTCGTCCAGTACGATATTATTCGTGCTGATGAACTTACCGAAGGCGCCGTAGATAGAGGTCATCTGGTCCTGAGCCGTAACGAACATAGGCTCAATCATTTTTTTGTTACTGTCAAATGCAACGATTTTCGTCGTGCTTCCTCCAACGTCTATTCCCACAATGTATCCCATATTCAAACTCCTTCAAACTTTTAATAAGGCTACTTTTAAGTAATTGTACTATTTTTATCAGGATATGTCAATGATTTTTCAAAAAACTATTGAAAAACGGGAAAGTTTAATATATAATAAGACTAATAATATTTTACAATAGGAGATTATTATGTTACAGGAAAATTTAAATTTAATTCGTCAGAGCGACCCTGAAATTGCAGAAGCAATGGAAATGGAGCTTACCCGTCAGAGAAGAAATATTGAGCTTATCGCAAGCGAAAATATCGTTTCCGAAGCGGTTATGGCTGCTATGGGAAGCCACCTTACCAATAAATACGCAGAGGGCTATCCCGGAAAGCGCTACTACGGCGGATGCGAGTGCGTGGATATTTCCGAGCGCCTTGCAATAGAAAGAGCAAAGAAGCTTTTCGGCGCAGAGCACGCAAACGTTCAGCCCCATTCGGGTGCTCAGGCAAACATTGCTGTATATCAGGCATTTTTGTCTCACGGTGACACGGTTCTCGGTATGGCTCTCGACCAGGGCGGACACCTTACTCACGGAAGCCCCGTTAACTTTTCGGGTATAAACTATAACTTCGTATCATATGGTGTTGAAGAGGACACGGGTATGATAGATTACGACAAGGTGGAGGCTCTTGCAAAGGAGCACAAGCCCCGCCTTATCGTTGCAGGCGCTTCCGCTTATCCGAGGAAGCTTGACTTTGAGCGCTTTGCCGAGATTGCTCATGCAAACGGCGCTATCCTTATGGTAGATATGGCGCATATCGCAGGTCTCGTTGCGGCAGGACTTCACCAGAATCCCGTTCCCTACGCAGACGTTGTTACCACTACTACTCACAAAACTCTCCGCGGTCCCAGAGGCGGTCTTATCCTCTGCCGTGAGGAGTATGCAAAGAAGATTGACAAGGCTATTTTCCCCGGTATGCAGGGCGGTCCTCTTGAGCACATTATCGCCGCAAAGGCAGTTTGCTTCAAGGAAGCGCTCAGCGCTGAATTCCGTGACTATCAGGAAAGACTGGTTTCCAACTGTGCAGCCTTTGCAAAGGCTATGATGGATGAGGGCTTCAATCTCGTATCAGGCGGTACGGATAACCACCTTATGCTCGTTGACCTGAGAAATATGGGTATTACGGGCAAGGAGCTTGAGCACAGACTCGACGAGGTTTATATTACTGCAAACAAGAACGCTATCCCCGGCGACCCAGAAAGTCCCTTCGTTACAAGCGGTGTAAGACTTGGTACTGCCGCAGTTACCACGAGAGGCTTTACAAACGAGGATATGATTGAGGTTGCGCATCTTATAAAGATGACCGTAACAGAGTTTGACCGTGCAGACGAGATTCGTGCGAGAGTAGAGAAGCTCTGCACAGCACATCCTCTCTACAACTGATATGACCCCGCTTGCAGAAAGGCTTCGCCCTGCAACCTTTGACGACGTGGTGGGGCAGGAGCATATTTTGGGCGAGAGAGGCGCTTTGCGTCGGGTTATCTCATCGGGGATTCTTCCCAGTATGATATTCTACGGTCCTTCGGGCACCGGTAAAACCACCGTTGCCAATATCATCGCCAAAAAGGCGGGTATGACCCTGAAGCACCTCAATGCAACCATTGCTCAAACCAAGGATATCAAGGACGTTCTTGCCGAAACGGGCACTATGTTCGGCACAGACGGAATATTGCTCTTCCTTGACGAGATACAGTATCTCAACAAGCGTCAGCAGCAAACGCTTCTGGAGTTTATAGAGTACGGAAAAATAACTCTTATTGCATCAACCACGGAAAACCCCTATTTCTACGTTCATAAGGCAATTCTTTCACGTTCCACCGTTTTTGAGTTCAAGCCACTGACGAGTGACGCCGTAAAGACGGCGCTGTCAAGAGGTATGGATTTTCTGAATGCTGAAACTGGGGAGGGTAAAGTGCTCTCCGAGGAGGCGGCAACGGTGCTTTCTGTGTCAAGCGGAGGAGACCTTCGTGCAGCGCTTAACGCTCTGGAGCTTGCTTATCATATTGCGGACAAGGAAATAGGCGAGGGTGACGCAAAAGGCGTTCTGGCACGCAGCTATATGTCCTTTGACCGAGACGGCGACTGTCACTATGAATTATTGTCAGCGCTGCAGAAATCTATTCGTGGCTCTGATGAAAATGCGGCAGTCTTTTATCTGGCAAAGCTTCTGGAGGGCGGAGATATTATTTCTCCTTGCCGACGGCTTCTCGTTATTGCAAGCGAGGACATAGGGCTTGCCTATCCCATGGCGGCAACTATCGTAAAATCCCTTGTGGACTCGGCGTTGCAGTTAGGGTTGCCTGAAGCGAGAATACCGCTTGCCGAGGCGGCGATACTGCTCGCCACCGCACCTAAATCAAACAGCGCGTATATGGCTATTGCAGAGGCAATGGAGGATATACAAAAGGGCTTTGGTCAGGATATGCCCTCCTGCCTGAAAAACAATCATTGCTTCGGTGAGGGGGAAAAGAAGACTCCGTACCTTTATCCCCACGACTATCCTAATTCCTGGGTAGAACAGCAATACTTACCCGACGACCTGAAGTCACGGGAATATTATCATTTCGGAAACAATAAATTAGAGAGAGCCGCCCTTGAATACAAGAAAGCGGTTCGCTCGGAAAATAAAAAATGAAGGGTTGGTAAATACTATGGCAAAGAGCACATTCTGGCAGGACTTTAAGAAGTTTGCAACAAAGGGAAACGTTATTGATATGGCAGTCGGCGTTATCGTCGGCGGAGCATTCAGCAAGATAGTTTCTTCTCTTGTAGCAGACATCATTACACCCTGCATCTCACTTTTGACAGGAAAGGCAGATTTCAAGGAGCTGGTTTACGTACTTAAAGAGGGTACCGACGCCGTTCTCGCAGAGGACGGAGTGACCGTTCTTGAGGAGGCAATTGCGCCTATCACTCTCAACTACGGCACCTTCCTTCAGTACATATTCGATTTCCTTATCATAGCACTTTCTATTTTCGTTGCACTTCGTGTTGTAACCGGCTTCCACCGCCGTTCCGAGAAGCTTAAGGCTATTCTTGACGCGGAGAACTGGGCATTGGAACAGAAGAAGGCAGCAGAAGAAGCAGAAGCAAAGGCAAAGGCAGACGCTGAAGCAGCCGAAAAGGCGAAGGCTGAGGCTGAGGATATCGTTGCTGCCAGAAAAGCACAGCAGGAGACAGCCGCATTGCTTTCTGAAATTAAGGAGATTCTTGCAAAGAAATGACATCTGATTTTAAAGAAGTCAGTAGTGAGGGGTTTTCTGTGATAGCCGAGGCTATAGGGAAATCCCCTTCTGCTTTATGTGATTTTACACCATTCGTACTTTTGACGTGGCAGAGGTACTATAAGACGGCGTACCTTCCTCTTTCGTCGGGCATAGCCCTGCGCTATGAAATTGACGGGAAATATTATTATACGGTAATATCAAGCGACCCTGCAAAATGTATAGAAGAGATGCTTGACACCCTCGGCAAAGAGAAAATTGCTCTGACACTTATCGACGAGGGCACGAGGGAGTGCCTTCTAAGCTCCTTCAAGCTTTCAGCCGAGGAGGCAAATGACGCGTGGATGGACTATATCTATCTTCACGGGGAGCTATCTTGCCTGACGGGCAAGAAATTTGCAGGGCAGAGAAACCATATAAATAAATTCACCGCCAATCACCCCGACTGGCACTACGAAGAGATAACGGGGGAGAACGTAGGCGAGGTGCTGGAGTTCTTTAAGGCTCTCACAAAAGACGCAGAGCTGAACGGAACTGCCCTCTACGAGAAGGAAATGCTCATAGAGTATTTGACCCATTCCTTTGGCAAGCCTCCCTTTTCCAATATGACGGGCGGTCTTATCAGGGCAGGGGGTGAGATTGTGTCCTTCGCCTTCGGCGAGGTTTTGCGGGATACCCTTTTCGTTCACACCGAAAAGGCAAGGCGTGACGTTCAGGGGGCGTACCAGATGATAGTAAGGGAATTTGCAGGTCATAACCCAGCAAGTCTTATTAACCGAGAGGAAGATATGGGCATAGAGGGGTTGAGGGTCTCCAAAAGCTCCTATCACCCCATAAGGAAAGAAAAGAAATATAACCTGACGGTAGAAAAATTAAAAGGCAGAAACGATTGATTTCGTTCTGCCTTTTGCTTATTACATAGGAAATTGCATCGCAATTGCTTGTAACAAACAAAGTCTACCTATTAAAAAGTGTGAGCGTCAGCGAACTATATAATCAGTTGCCGAAGGCGACTTTTTTATTTCTTGCTTTTATCCTTCGTTAAGGTGAAGGTGAACTCACACCAGGCACCCTCCTCGGATTTGACCCAGATGGATTCCCTGTGCTGATCTATAATTGTTTTTGAGATATAAAGCCCAAGCCCAAGCCCTGCCTTGTCAAGCCCTCTTGAACGGTCGGACTTGTAGAACTGGTCGAACACACGGGGCAGGTCCTCCTTGGAAATTCCCTTACCCGTATTTCTTACGGTGACGAACACCTTTTTGTCCTTCTCTAAAAGCTTTATTGAAAGCTCTCCCTTTTCGTCTGAAAACTTTATTGCATTGTCGATAAGGTTATAGAGTATTTGATGTATGGCGTCCTTGTCGGCGGTGACGGAAATGTTGTCCTCGTCACATTCAAAGCTTACGTCAAGCTCCTTTTCCTCAATTCTGCCCTCACAGGAGATAAGCACCTGTCTTGCAAGCTCGCAGACGTCGAAGGATACCATATTGAACTTTCTTTCACCCGACTGTATTCTGGTTATATCGAGAAGCGAGTTGACAAGTCGTGCCAGACGTTTAGTTTCGGTTGAAACTATCTCAAGATAATAATCCGCCTTGTCCTTTGGAATAGTACCCGACAGAATTCCGTCTACGAAGCCCGATATAGTGGTCATAGGAGTTCTGAGGTCGTGAGCTACGTTTGACATAAAGGTGCTTCGGTTGGTATCTAATTCTTCAAGAGCGCTTGCCATATTGTTGAAGGCGGTTGCAAGCTCCGCCACCTCGTCGTTGCCTCTGACGGGTACACGTATATCAAATTTTCCCTTGGCAAAGCTTTTTGCCGCGTGACTCATAGCTTTGAGAGGGCGGGAAATTCGCTCACTTACGAAATATATTGCCGCAAGGGAGATAAGGCATATCCAGACTACCGTCCACAGTACCGCAGAGCCTACCTTTTCAAAAACGAGGGTAGAGTTTTTAGCGCATACGAAAATTGCGCCCACCGAGTCGGAATTGTGGTCCACGCGCCCCTGTGGGTAGATGTTTATGGGGCGGATAACGTTGATGTATTCTCCGTCGAAGATGCCTCCGAGGTCGGAATAGACGTACCTTTCAAAAACACTGTTATTGATAAGGGCAGGGTCTATTATCTCGGGAATTATGCCGTTTGCATTTTCACTTGCAATAATTACCTTGCCGTCACTGTCGGTAATGAAGATGATGGAATCGTTATTCTGCGCGTTTCTGTTTATAAATTCCGCTATGTTACCGCTGTCCCGCTCTACGATATCCTCAAGAGGCAGATGGCTCATTGCCATTATTCCGTGGGCAACCGATTGCATACTTTGGGTCAGCGTTTCCATATTCCCTTTTTTCGTATTGAGAATATGCTCGTCAACAAGAGACACGGTAACGATGCTTAAAACGAGAAAGCTGATAATAACTATCACCATAAAGGAGATGATATATTTGCTGAATATGTTTTTACACATTTATCACACCAACTTTATAAAAGCTCGAATTTATAGCCTACGCCCCAAACGGTTTTCAAATTCCACTTGTCGCTGACACCCTCCAGCTTTTCGCGAAGTCGCTTTACGTGAACGACAACGGTTCTGGAGTCGCCCAGATAGTCGAAGCCCCATACCTTGTCAAGAAGCTGGTCACGGGTCAATACTCTGTTGTAGTTTGATGCAAGGAAATAGAGAAGCTGAAGCTCCTTGGGAGGAATTTCAACCTCACGGCCGTTCAACCTGAGCTCGTATTTTCTAAGGCTGATTTCAATGTTGTCGAACTTAACTACCTCGTCCTCTTCTCCTCTTTCGTGGGCGGTGTATCGGCGCAGTACCGCTTTCACTCTGGCGGAAATCTCCTTGGTATCAAAGGGCTTTACGATGAAATCGTCGGCACCGAGCTCAAGACCCAGCACCTTGTCGAACACCTCACCCTTTGCGGTGAGCATTATAATGGGCTTTTGTGACATCTCACGGATTTCACGGCAAACCTGCCAACCGTCTTTCTTGGGGAGCATAATGTCAAGAAGCACGAGGTCGGGCTCGTAGGTCTTGAACGCCATAATACCCTCCTGACCGTCGGAGGCGCTTTTAACCTTGTATCCCTCGTTTTCAAGAAAAATTCTTAACAGCTCGCAAATGTTGGCATCGTCGTCAATTACAAGGATTTTAGTAGACATAATATACACTTTCCTTTCATAATGCCTTAAAATAAGGCGTTTTCTTGAAACGTAATAAAATTACGTTCACAATTCAAATATGGACAAAGCTTTACTATTATTGATTTTAACAGATTATTTTGGCTCATTGGTTATGAATTTGTTAATTTTTTAAGATATTGTCCATTCCGTCCTGAATTTTCAGAGTGACGATATCTCCCTTGGTGTAGCTCTCGATTTGTGGGAATTTAAGGCTGATAAGGTTTTCCGTGTAGCCGAAGGCGACCCCTGACCTGAAAAACTCAAGGAGCACCCGATACTCTTTGCCTATATTTTCACGGAATATCCTTTTGTGAACGAGGTCTGCCACCCTCGTCATTTCCTGCGCACGCAGGTGCTTTTCTCTGTCGCTGACCACGCTTTCCATTTTCGACGCCAGCGTCCCTTTTCTTTCGGAATAGGGGAAAATATGGGTGTGGAGTATATTCGCCTTTTTAATAAATTCAAGGCTTTTTTCAAAATCCCTTTCCTTTTCGGTAGGGAAGCCGCATATCATATCGCAGGAAATATTAGCGGTGGGGAAATACTTTTTTATATTCTCTACCGCAAGGTATAAGCCTTCCTCGTCATACCCTCGCCTCATATCACGCAAAACGTCGCTGGAGGCGCTTTGCACCGACAGATGAAAATGGGGCATCACGTGACATTCAGCCAGCCGCCCGAGGCGTTCCTCTGTAAAAAAAGAGGGGTTGAGAGAGCCGAAGCGCAGTCTCTCTACGGGACATTCCCTTTGTATTCTTTCAACGAGAGAGCAAAGAGGCTCTTTTTTGTTACTATCTTCTCCGAAAGCGCCCGTCTCTATTCCGCTGAGTATTATTTCTTTATAGCCGTTTTTCGTCAGGGTAGTGATCTCGTCGATGATATCCTCTTCGCTTTTTGACCTTACCCGTCCTCTGACGAAGGGCACGTAGCAATATGAGCAGAAATTGTTGCATCCGTCCTCTATCTTGACGTACGCCTTGACGTAACGGGGCGAGTTTATTTTCAGATTGTCGTAGGGCGCACCTGCAAGAGTTCCACGAGAATCGATTTTCCCACCCGACAAAATCTCCTTTATGCGCCGTGCCACTTCACCCTTGTCCCTGTTGCCCGAAACGTAGTCAACGCTTTCAAGGAGTGGGTCGTTGCCACACCCTTGGGAATAACAGCCTATCACGCAAACTCGGGCTCCCGTCGTTTCACGCACTCTCAAGGCACGGCGGATAGCCTTTTTACATTTGGCGTCGCTTTCCGCCGTAACGGTGCAGGTGTTGATTATTATGGCGTCGGCCTCCGTTTCGCTCTTCGTTATGGCAATACCCTCTTTTGCAAGAAGCTCGCTTACGGCGTCCGATTCGTATTGATTTACTCTGCAACCGAGAGTTATAATTTTAATACTTTTCATAGTCTTGTTTATTTTGCTTTTGTGTTTTTTACAAATGCATTCCACATAGGTACTGCGGCAACGCAGAACAAGAGAGAAGCTATTACCAAAACTATCCAGCTCCAGATGGTCGCTGTCCAGCCGTAGTTTTCCGAAATGAAGCCAAAAATAGCCGTTGGAATGACTGCGCCGAAGGAGGCAACTGAGTTAACAAGCGCTGCCACGCTTCCGACTCTGTTATGCTTTGCGAATGCCGCAGGAATGAAAACGGTGGTAAATTGGTTTGCTGCGTACATCATAGTGGTAAGTATGACAAGAGCAAAAAGTGCAAGCACCAAGGATAATTTTCCGATCAGAAGCAGTAAGAGCACAAATGGCAGTGAAACGATGAAGCAGGATGCAAATGCCAGCGGCTCGCTTTTTATTCTGCGCGGATATATAAAGTTAACAAAGAAAACGCCTAAATAGTTAAAGGCACAAAGCACTATCATAAGCGTTGTTGCAAAGCTCTCCGTGGTCTTGTAGCTTTCCATGATCATTGTGGGAATCCACGATTTTATACCGAGGTCAAGTCCCGTTCTTGCAAAGATAGGAAAGGCAAGGAGGACAACTCCGCTTGACAAAACGAGCTTAAGAAAGCCGGGCGCACCCTTTTCCTTTACCTTTGAGGAAACTGTTTCGGGTGAGCTTGACGATTTTCTTGCAAGCAGCTTTACCGTCTTTTTCGTTCCGACGATCCAGAAAAAGAGAGTTACAACAAGGATCGCGGCGCTTATGTAAAAGAGAGCCTCCCACTCGAACCATTTGAAAACAAGGGCGGCCAGAACATAGTTCATCAACGCACCCGTGCAATAGGAAAAGGCGATATAGATCATAGCACGGCTTTTGTGCTCGGGAAGTATCATTTCTGCTATGACCCTTATGATTATCGGCCATATTCCGAATTGTACAAGACCGCACAGACACCAGATGACGAGCATTGCAATATAGCTTTTGAATATGCCCATCGCCGCAGTAGTAACGGCGCTTCCGATAAGAGTTATTGACACCAGCTTTATCGGAGGCACTTTATCGAGTAATCTTCCGCAAAAAAGCTGCGCCAAGCCGTACAAAAGATAAAAACCCGAGTTGATGAGTCCTGCCTCGGATTTTGTAAAGATGCCCTCGTCTACGATTGAGGCAATCGATGCCGAATACGCATTTCTCGTCATAGAGATTATGGCATAGCATATCCAACACAGCCAAAAGAATTTCCAGCTTGCCTTTTTTATAAGAGTGCTTTCGTTTGTTTCCATAATTTCTCCCTGCGGTATACGCCGCCACAGCCTGCCCGCAAAAAAGCAAGGCTTATTTGTAATAATTAAAAAAAGTCAGGTGACGTAAAGCATTTTACGTCACCTGATTATAACATATAAAGAAAAAAATTACAATAGCTAATAGACCCAGTCGTTCACATTTCCGCTTGTGATGAAGTACTCGTTTTTAATAGGTGCTTTTTCCGCCGTGTAGCTGTCCACTATTACAAGCTTTACTTTCATTTTCGATGGTATTATATTCTTGATATAGACAGATGCTACCTGACCTACCTCAATTCCGCTCTTCCACTCCGCAAGCCCTGCAAGGTTAGGCGCAAGCTCCACGAAAATGCCGTAGCTTTCAATGCTTCTCACAATTCCCGCAACCGTCTGTCCTATTTTGAATTTAGCGGCATTTTCCTCCCAGGTGCCGAGAAGCTCCTTGTGGGAGAGGGATATCCGTCCTCTTGAAATGTTCCCCGCTACGTTATATGGCTCCTGACGGGATTTCACCACCGCCTTTATCATCTGTCCCACGGAAAAACGGTTGTCGGGATGTGATATCCGCGAAACCGAAATGGAGTCTATTGACAGAAGGGATACTATTCCGCAACCGATGTCGCAAAATGCACCGAAGGGCTCGAAATGAGTCACACGGGCGTCGATTACGTCGCCCACGTCAAGATAGTTCAGATACCATTTTACACACTCCTCCTGAGCACGTCTCCTTGAAAGATATGCAACGCTTTCGCCCTTTTCGTTTTTGGTGATATAATCCACCATAAACGCCACAGCCTTGCCCACTCTCGTGATAATGGCAATATCCCGTATTTCGCTGCCGTCCTCGTTCCAGGCAACCTCTTCTCTCGGTATTATACCAAGGCAGGCGCCGAGGTCTATGTACAGCTCGAAATTCTCGGTGCAAAGAGTGGCTCTGCCTTCTAATATTCTTCCGCTTGTACGCGCCTCCTCCAGAGCCGCAATACTGCTCGTTCTTTCTCGGTTAAGCGGACTCTTTATCAACATTCCTTCGGGGAAAAAATTCTTGTCATTCATATTCTGCCTCCAATGTTTTTACTTCATTTTATTCAAACATCAATAGTTTATGACATATTTTACTTCTTTATGAAGGCAGTATTTTGTAGAATTCGGGCGGTTATTCAGTTCTTTCTATAAAAGCGTACAGCTTCCTCTCCACGAGGGGCGTGTCAATGATATATCCAAAGGCGTGGGTAGCGCCCTCTACCGAAACAAGCTCTCTCTTGAAATTGTCTATTTCACAATGCTGTTTCACCATTTCGTAGGGTACAAGCTCGTCCGCCGTGCCGTGAATGAAAAGTATAGGCAGGTCGGTGTTCTTCAGCGCCTCAAAGGTAGAGGTGGCGTCAGGGTCAAAACGGGCGATAGTACGGCAGAGGAGCTTCATTTGGGGCAGGAAAAGCCACCTCGGGAGTTTTAAGTCCTCGTGTCCCACCTTGTCGATTATCTGGACGGGGGAGGAGAATGCAGAGTCGGATATAACACCCCTGATATTCGCTTCGATATTCAGTCCTGCCGCCATAAGAACGGTAGTAGCGCCCATAGAAAGTCCGTCAAGGTATATGGGCACGTTGTCTCCGTAAAGCTCCTTTGCAAATTCCACCCAGCCCTTACAGTCAAATCTCTCCAAAATGCCGTAGGTGATATATTTTCCCTCGCTTCTGCCGTGGGCGCGCTGGTCGGGAACTAAAAGTGAGTAGCCAAGATTGTAGTATTTTTCAAGAATACAGTCAAAATCCTTTATGGGATTGGAGCGATAGCCGTGGAAAAGCAGAAAAACGCCCTTTCCCGTCGGGTTTTCATAAAGGCTACCAACGAGAGTGAGTCCGTCGTGGGAGGTTATCTTCACTTCTCTTGACGCCATTCCTTCACGCCAAAGCCTGCCTTTTTTCTTCAAATCCTCCCAATGCTCGTTTTTGTTTTCAATAAGGAGCGACTTATGTCCGAATCGGGTGAAGGGGCCACGCACGAACGCCTTTTTGAAGGCGCGCATATACACCGTCGCCACAAGGGCGAGGAAAATAACAAGTATAATAAGTAGCCACATAACAATTCTCCGTTCACGAATACTTTTTATATATTATACTAATTATAGCATCACTTTGTCCGTCTGTAAATATTGCTTGACAAAAAAGTGCAATAATTGTATAATCAACAAGGTGATTTTAATGGAATTTAATGAAAATATTTTCAGCGGCCTCGGAATATCCAACGAGGTCTTTAATCTTGGGGAGAGGGCGCTTTCAAAGCTCCGCTCCCGTTTCGACAAAATTGATAAGCTTGCGGAATACAATCAGGCAAAGGTAATATCCGCTATGCAGAAGAACAGAGTCAGCGCCCAGTGCTTTGCAGGCACTACGGGATACGGCTACGATGACCTTGGACGCGATACTCTGGAAAAGGTCTACGCCGATATCTTTCATACCGAGGCGGCGCTGGTGCGCCCGCAGATTACCTGTGGCACGCACGCCCTCGCAACCGCGCTTTCTGCCAATCTTTTGCCCGGTGACGAGCTTCTTTCCCCCGTGGGACGACCCTACGATACTCTTGAAGAGGTAATAGGAATAAGGGAGTCAAAATGCTCTCTCAAGGAGTACGGAGTCGGCTACCGTGAGGTAGAGCTGAAAGAGGACGGCACCTTCGATTACGACGGCATTAAAAAGGCGATAAACGAAAAGACCAAGCTTGTAACAATACAACGCTCCAAGGGCTACAAGACCCGTCCTACCTTTTCGGTGGAGCAGATAGGGGAGCTTATTGCCTTTGTCAAGGGAATAAAGCCCGAAATTATCTGTATGGTTGATAATTGCTACGGCGAGTTCGTTGAGGCAATAGAGCCCTCTGACGTGGGCGCTGATATGACGGTTGGCTCACTTATCAAGAATCCCGGCGGAGGACTTGCCCCCGTGGGAGGCTACATCTGCGGAACGAGAGAGTGCGTCGAAAGGTGCGCTTACAGATTGAGTGCCCCCGGTCTCGGTCAGGAGGTGGGTGCTAACCTCGGCGTTATGACAAGCCTTTACGAAGGACTTTTCCTTGCCCCCACCGTTGTAGCATCAGCCCTCAAGGGAGCAATTTTCGCCGCAAATATTTATGAGGAACTGGGCTTTAAGGTAGTTCCCAACTCCACCGAGGAGAGATACGATATAATTCAGGCGGTAGAGCTTGGCTCACCCGAGCATATGAAGGCGTTTTGCCACGGAATTCAGGCGGCGGCACCCGTGGATAGCTTTGCTACTCCTGAGCCCTGGGCGATGCCGGGCTACGACAGCGAGGTCATTATGGCGGCAGGCGCGTTTATTCAGGGCTCGTCTATCGAGCTTTCTGCCGACGGACCTATCCGTGAGCCCTTTGCAGTATACTTTCAGGGCGGACTTACCTTTGCCCACGCAAAGCTGGGTATCCTGATGTCCCTACAAAAATTAGTTGACAGAGGTCTTGTGAAAATATAACTCGTCATTTTATACAAAGAAGTGAAAAAAAATTTGTTATATAAAACAAAATATATGGCTCCTATAAAGTAAAAACTATAAAAAGCTTGATTTTTTCAGTATTTTATAGTATTATTTTAACGTAGTTCTGTATTTTTTTGAAAGGAGCAAACGATGAAAAGAACGTTAGCATTAGTTTTAGCAGTGCTTTTGATGATTACCTCTGTAACTGTTTTATTGACCTCTTGCAGCAAGGAAGAAGAGAAAAAGCCAGTCACAAGCAACAATAAGGTCGAAGTTGAGGGCGAGGAAGGCGACATCTTCTGGGAACGCGCTCAGGTGAAGGACGATATAGGTGACCACGATTTTGGAGAAAAAGAGCTGAGAGTAGTTACTCACGACTCCAGTGACTTTTTCGTTAAGGAAGAGGACGTAAACAAGGGTAACCTTATGGTAGACGCCTACGCTGAAAGAACGAAGAAGGTTGAGGAGAGATTTAATTTCAAGCTTGTTCTTTCCTACAAGAGCGACTATCAGAGCGTCCGTGACTACGTTATCAAGACCGTTACCTCGGGCTCGGACGAGTTCGACCTTTTCTGCTCGCATACCGCTTCTGCAGGTAACATAGTAATCAGAAACGTATTCCTTAACTGGTACGACATTCCCCACGTTGACTTTACAAAGCCCTGGTGGCCCGAGCTTAACCGCACACAGCTGACCTACGACGGCAAGTGTATGCTTGCGGTATCCGACTTCAGCTTCAACGCTACAAGAAGTATGCAATGTATTTACTTTAACAAGTCTCTTGCAAACGCATACGACCTCGGAAACCTCTACGACGTTGTAAACGAAGGCAAGTGGACCTACGACTATTTCTACAATCTTATTAAGGATATTTATATTGACGAGGACGGCGACGGCGAAAAGAGTGCGGGCGACTTTTACGGTCTTGCACAGCCCGGTAACACACCTCTGGCAGTATTTATCACGGGCTTCAATAACCCCAGCGTTATCATCAACAGCGAGGGCGAACCTGAGGACGTACTCAAGACCGACAAAATATTCGATATCATTGACACTCTTATTAACCATTGCCACAATACTCCGGGTGTGTACTTCGTGCCCGTTTCAAACAACGGTGCTTACACGGATTCTTCCGAAAACCCCATCAACCTTTTCTATTCGGGAAAGGCAATATTCGGAATAATGAGCCTCGGCTCGACGACTTCCTCTACTATGCGTAACTTCGCTGACGACTATGGAATACTTCCTATTCCCAAGTGGGACGAGAAGCAGGACAAGTATTACACTACGGGTATTTCACACTTCTCATCTCTTGCAGTGCCCAAGACCTGTAAGGACACGGAGTTTGTAGGCGCTTGCGTTGAGGGACTTACGGCAGAGACCTGGAAGATAGTAACACCTACCTTCTATGAGATAGCACTTAAAACAAGATACCTTAGAGACGATGAGTCCAAGGAGGTTCTTGACTACATAATCAACGGACGTGAATTTACCTTTGGTAAGATTTACGGCGGTGAGGGACTCTTCGCAGGACTTACCATGCAGCTCGTAGAGCGCCAGCAGGGTAGATTCCAGTCCTGGTATAATTCACGTAAATACGATGCAAAGAACCAGATAAAGAAGGTTGTAAAGGCATTCAACGACTTGGACTAATTGCACAATACCGAAATGAGCTTGGCACAGCGCCAAGCTCATTTTTTTGTTTACCGGGAAATTGCATTAAAAGGGATCTCGTCCTTTTTTCTTTTGGTGGTTTGGAGGTTTTGTTCGTAATAGCATATCTCACAAATAACCCCCTTCGTTTTTGCTCATTTTGCCGAAGATTAAGGCTACCTATTGATTTTTTCGGCTTTTTGTAGTAGTATTAAATGTAATGTTTTACACGGAGGGTAACTATGAAAAGAACGATTGCATTATTGCTTGCTTTATTGATGCTTTTTGCATCAATGACGCTTATCTTCACCTCCTGCGGTGAAGATGAAGAGGTAAGCGAAAAGAAGGAAAATAACACCACTGCCATTGAGGGCGAAGAAGGAGATATCTTCTGGGAGCGCGCTCAGGTGAAGGACGATATAGGCGACTACGACTTTGGGGAAAGGGAATTGAGAGTCGTTACTCACGACCCCGGTGACTTCTGGGTTGACGAGGAGGACGTTAACAAGGGCGACCTTATCAAGGACGCATATGCACAGCGTACGAGAAACGTTGAAAACAGATTCAATTTCAAATTCAAGATTTCCTATCAGGCGAGATACGACGACGTAAGAGACTACGTTATCAAGACCGTAACCTCAGGCTCGGACGAGTTCGACCTTTTCTGCTCACAGCTCTGGACGGCAGGTGATATTGCGGTAAGAAACGTATTCCTTAACTGGTACGACGTTCCCAATATTGACTTTGAAAAGCCTTGGTGGTCTGAATTCAACAGAACACAGCTTACGTACGATAACAAGTGTATGTTGGCTATTTCGGACATCAGCTTCCGTACCGTAATGAGCGCACAATGCATCTACTTTAACAAGGCTCTTGCCAACGCCTACGACCTCGGTAATCTTTACGAGGTTGTAAACGACGGCAAGTGGACCTACGACTACCTTCACAATCTCATCAAGGATATCTATATTGACGAGGACGGCGACGGCGAAAAGTCAAAGGGCGACTTCTACGGAATGGCTCAACCCGGCAACGCAGGCGTTTCAACCTTTATAACGGGCTTTGACAACCCTATGGTCATCATCAATAGCGAGGGTGAGCCCGAGGACGTATACAAGACCGACAAGATACACGATATCGTTGATACCCTTATCAACCATTGCCACAACACCAAGGGCGTATATTTCCTCCCCGTTGAATCCAACGGTCAGTATAAGGAGAGCTCGGACAGCCCTATCAACCTTTTCTATGAAGGAAAGGCAATCTTCACAGTAGCAACGCTTGGTAACGCAACAGGCTCTATAATGCGTAACTTCAAGGACGACTACGGAATTCTCCCCATGCCCAAGTGGAATGAGGAGCAGGATATGTATTATACCTCGGTTGGCTCACACGTATCCGTTCTTGCAGTCCCCAAGACCTGTAAGGACCTTGAATTTGTAGGTGCCTGCGTTGAAGGACTTACTGCGGAGACCTGGAAGGTAGTATCTCCCACCTTCTATGAAATCGCACTTAAAACGAGATATCTCAGAGACGACGAGTCCAAGGTGACTCTTGACTATATTCTTGACGGCAGAAGCTTCACCTTCGGCGGTGTTTACGGAGGCTCCAGCCTCGGCGGCGGTATGTCCATGAAGGTCATCGAGCGCCAGCAGGGTAAGTTCGAGTCCTGGTATCAGTCACAGCGCTTTACCATCAAAAGCCAGATAAAGGCAATTAAGAGAGCATTTTCTAAATTAGGATAATAAAATCACGGGGGCTGTAAAACTCGCAAGAGCTTTTACAGCCCCCGATTAACATAACTCACAAAATGCCCTTTCGCTTTTTGCTCAATTCGCCGAAGATT
>JAZSLY010000098.1:0-10789 GCA_045535585.1 Eubacteriales bacterium | reverse complement strand
GGAGGAGGGCGCGGTCTATCTTAAATTCGTTTCTTCCCTGCTCGAAGGAGATACCAAAGACCTCCTTGTGCTCGATAGGATTGGGCTTGTAGCTCTCGTCGATTTTAACTATATTGTACCCGCCCTTCTTTTTGCCCTTGAGGATTTCAAGCGCCTCGGGCTCGTAGTCGGGGGCGATAATTCCGTCGGACACCTCACGGGCAATAATACGCGCGGTGGTAACGTCGCACTTGTCGGAAAGTGCTATCCAGTCACCGAAGGAGGACTGACGGTCGGTGCCTCTTGCTCTTGCGTATGCAGAAGCGAGAGGAGATGCGTCAAGACCCTCGATATCGTCTACGAAGCAAGCCTTTTTAAGAGACTCGGGGAGCACCTTACCCACAGCCGCAGAGGTGGGGCTGACATGCTTGAAGGAGGTCGCCGCTACCATACCCGTAGCCTCCTTAATCTCACGGGCAAGCTGCCAGGAGTTGAAGGCGTCAAGGAAGTTTATGTATCCGGGCTTTCCGTTGAGTATCTCGATAGGAAGCTCCGAGCCGTCTCTCATATATATTTTTGCAGGCTTCTGATTAGGGTTACAGCCGTATTTAAGTTCAAATTCTTTCATTTTTTCCCTCTCACTTATTCTTATTTATAATGATTTCTTCTGCCTTACCGCTATTGAGGTCAACCTGTCTTACGAAAAGCGACACCTTGTTGTCGGCGTTCAAGTTCTCCCAGACAATATCTGCAAGCTCCCTTGCGGTATTGGGAAGAGAGACCTCTTCGGGCTCACCCTCAAAGGAAGGAATGGGGTTGCCGTCGCACTTGTAGGTATGAATGAAATGCCCGATGCCATCTTCGGCGGTATAATCGTAGAAAAATCTGTTGCAGGCATTCGCTCTGCCGTTAGCACTCTTTAAAATGGAGAGCTTATAGGCAAAAACCCCACGCTTGAAGGCGTAGTAGAGTACGCCCGAAATTCTGGGAGTGAAGTTGGGGGCGTCGGGCTCGAACTCACGGAGATGCAATGCCTTTTCAAATGCGCATCCGTCCTCGCCGTTATCCTTGATATAGTTGAAGATAGTGTCGGTCTGGTCACCGTTGGTTATAATATCCATATTTCCGCCCTGCGCCGAAAGGTATGGGTTGTAAATAATGAGGCTGGGGTCCTGAAGCTTTGATTCGTCGTATGCCTTGGTGCGCATACCGCCCTCAAAGCGCTCAAAAATTCTGTTTCGGCTGTTCTCGCTTCTGCCCATTATAAAATAAGCAATGAGGGCGCTTTTGCCGTCCTCGCTCTTGCCTATAACTATTCCTCTGCCGGGGTATGTGTTTTCAGAAAGTAATTTCTTTAAATCGTACTTTGCCATTTCCGTCTCCTATCTCTCATCCATTATTTCGCGTGCTATCATCTCTGTGGCGCGGGGTAATATCTGCCACTCGGCTTCCTCCATAACTCGCCTTTGGAGTGTTTCGGGGGTGTCGCCCGTCTTTACCTCAACCGCCTTTTGCATAATTATCTTTCCACCGTCGGGAATTTCATTTACGAAATGTACGGTTGCGCCCGTAACCTTAACCCCTTTTTCGAGAGCCGCCTCGTGCACGCGAAGCCCGTAAAAGCCCTTTCCGCAAAAGGAGGGAATAAGGGATGGGTGTATATTGATAATTCTGTCTTTAAAGTGCTCGGTGAAGCGCTCGGTGAGAATTGACATAAAGCCCGCAAGGACGATAAGCCCAATGTTCTCTTCTTCAAGAAGCTCTATTATCTTTTCTTCAAAAAGCTCCTGGGTGCCAAGCTCCTTTTTTGATACCACGGCGCTTTTTATTCCTGCCCTCTCGGCTCTTTCAAGCGCAAATGCCGTGGGAGAGTTGGACACGACGAGGGTTATTTCACCGCTTTTTATTTCTCCCCGTCCCTCTGCATCGATAAGCGCCTGCAGATTAGTGCCTCCGCCCGATACGAGAACGGCTATTTTCGTCTTGTTCATTTCTCTCTCCTTACAGAAGATGAATTTTGTCTTCCTTGTCCTCTACTATCTTACCTATAACGTAGGCGTCCTCGCCGTTTGCACGGAGAATTTCAAGGGCAGTCGTAACGTCCTTTTCCTCAACCACAACGCTCATACCAACGCCCATATTGAAGGTGTTGAACATATCGCGCTCGGGAATGTCGCCCGTCTTTGCAATAAGGTCGAATATAGGAAGCACCTTGACGTCGCTCTTCTTAATTTCAGCGCAGAGTCCGTCGGGAATGGAACGGGGAATGTTCTCGTAGAAGCCACCGCCCGTAATGTGAGAGATAGCCTTGACGTCAACCTTTTCAAGAAGCGCCATAATACTCTTAACGTAAATTCTGGTGGGGGTGAGAAGGGTTTCGCCGATGCTCTTGCCACCAAGCGCCTCGCAGGGAGTGGTGAGGTCTTTATTGTTATCCACGTCAAACACCCGTCTTACGAGAGAAAAGCCGTTGGAATGTACTCCCGTTGAAGCAAGAGCGATAACCACGTCGCCCTTTGCCATTTTGGTGTTGTCGATAATCTTCTTTTTGTCAACTATACCTACCGAGAAGCCTGCCAGGTCATAGTCCTCCTCGGGCATAAGACCGGGATGCTCCGCCGTTTCACCGCCGATGAGCGCAGAGCCTGCCTGAACACAGCCCTCTGCTACGCCCGACACGATAGAAGCAATCTTTTCGGGAAAATTCTTTCCGCAAGCGATATAGTCAAGGAAGAACAGAGGTCTTGCACCGCAACAGATAACGTCGTTTACACACATAGCAACACAGTCGATGCCGATGGTGTCGTGCTTGTCGAGAAGCATAGCAAGCTTAATTTTCGTGCCGACGCCGTCGGTGCCCGATACAAGCACGGGCTCGTCGTAGCCCGTGGGAAGCCCGAAGCAACCGCCGAAGCCTCCTACGTCGTCGAGACAGCCCTCGTTTTTCGTGCGGGCAATATGCTTTTTCATAAGCTCTACCGCACGGTAGCCTGCAGTAATATCAACGCCAGCCTTGGCGTAGCTCTCTGAATTTGATTTATATTCCATTTTAGTCTCCTTTTTTTAGTCCTCTTTGCCCGTAAAGCAATAGGTGCAAAGCTCGCTCTCGTCAAAGCCTATCGCCTTAATAAGTCCGTCAAGAGTCTGATATTCCACCGAGTCGAAGTGGAATCGCTCACATATACTGTGGCGAAGCTTTTGTCCTCTCTCGGTCTTGGGGTCAAGATACTCGTGTATATACTTTTCCCCCTCCTCGCCCTCAAGCTCGAAGATTATACGCCTTGCAATAAGGTCGTAAACCGACTTGGCGCTGGCGAAGTTGAGGTACTTACAGCCGTACATTACGGGAGGGCAGGCAGAGCGCATATGCACTTCCTTTGCTCCGTTCTCGTAAAGGAACTCTACCGTCTCCTGAAGCTGAGTGCCACGAACGATGGAGTCGTCCACCAGAAGCATCTTCTTGTTTTCAATAAACTCGTGAACGGGAATCTGCTTCATCTTGGCAATTCTCGCCCTTTGCGCCTGACTTGTAGGCATAAAGGAACGGGGCCAGGTGGGTGTATATTTGATAAACGGTCTTGTGAAGGGTATCTTGGAACGGTTTGCGTAGCCTATGGCGTGGGGAGTGCCCGAGTCGGGAACGCCCGACACAGAGTCGAGAGAAAGCTCCTTCTCCTCCTCGTTTTCCGCCATAATCTCACCGTTTCTTATTCTCATCGCCTCAACGCTGACGCCGTCGTAGGTGGAAGCGGGGTATCCGTAATACGCCCAGAGGAAAGCGCACATCTTACGGCACTTGTAGCCCTCGAAAAGCACCTCCATCCCGTCGGGAGTAAGCTCCACTATCTCACCTGGGGCGAGATCTCTCACCTTTTCATAGCCAAGCTTTGTAAAGGAATAGGTCTCGAAGGCGGCGCAGTAGCCGTCCTCGTCACGCCCTATGGCAAGAGGGAGTCTGCCACACTTGTCACGGGCGGCAATTATACTGCCGTCGGACTTTAAAATGAGAATAAGCGCCGTGCCGTCGATTATACGGTGGACGGTCTTTATGCCCTGCACAAAGTCCTCCTCTATGTCAATGAGCGCCGAAACTATCTCGGTGGCGGTAACCTTGCCCCCGCTGAGAGAGTCGAAATGATATCCGCCTCGGCGGTGGAAATATTCCTCGATTATCTCCTCGGTATTGTTTATTCTGCCCACCATTGAAATGGCGTAGGTACCGAGGGACGAGCGCACAAGGAGGGGCTGGGGGTCGCTGTCGCTGATGATGCCTAAGGCAGAGGTGCCGTGCATTTCGGTAAGCACGTTGTCGAATTTCGTTCTGAAGGGAGAGTTTTCAATATTATGAATATCCCTCTTAAAGCCCTCTTCTCTGTCCCAGGAAGCCATACCCGCGCGCCTTGTGCCGAGGTGTGAGTGGTAGTCCGTGCCAAAAAAGGTATCCGACACGGCGTCCCTTTTTGACGTTAATCCGAAAAATCCGCCCATAGCTTACCTTTTAGCAAAGAATAAATCGGACAAGTCCATGGGAGCGATATATTCGCCGTCCTTATATACTCTCATATTGCCTGATGCAATTTCGTCAATAAGAATTACCTCGTCGTCGTTGTAGCCAAACTCAAACTTGATGTCGTAGAGGTCGAGACCAAGCTCGGAAAGGTCGTCGGAAATAATCTTCGTAATCTTCTTTGTCATATCAACAACGGAGTCGTACTGTGCCTCGGTCATAACGCCAAGAGCTACAAGTCCCTCCTTTGTTACAAGGGGATCGCCCTTTTCGTCGTTCTTGAAGGTCATCTCAACGTAGTAAGGAAGCTCTGCTCCCTCTTCTACGTACTCGCTGTAACGGCGGAAGAAGCTGCCTACTGCACGACGGCGGCAGATAACCTCAAGTCCGTGACCGAACACGCGTCCGGGGAGTACCTCCATTGTAGTATTATCTATATCAGCACTTACGTAATGGGTCTTTATTCCTGCCTCGCGGAGCTTTTCAAAATAATAAACCGACATTCTAAGATTTACCTTGCCAACGCCCTCGATGGTAAGTCCGACAGAGTTTTCACCGGGATCGAAAACACCGTCCTTGCCGGTGCAGTCATCCTTGAATTTTAAAAGCACGTTGCCGTTGTCAAGCTTAAAAACGTCCTTTGTTTTGCCTGTGTAAATCTTTGTAGTTGCCATATTTTCAATCTCCTTTATATATTGATTTATTTTATTTTTGAATATTGAACTTTGCTTCTGCGTCGGCGTTCTTTTTCAAAACCGTCGCCGTGTTCTCAAGTCTCTTTTCACAAAGCTTTGCTTCAAGAGATGCATCCGACAAAGCAAGCATCTCTACCGCAAGGATTGCCGCGTTGGCGCCTCCTCCGATAGCAACGGTTGCAACGGGAATGCCCGAGGGCATCATAACCGTTGAAAGAAGGGCATCCATACCGCCGAGGTCGCCCGATTTTACGGGGATACCTATAACGGGGAGGGTGGTGTTTGCCGCAATAGCCCCTGCAAGATGAGCCGCCATACCTGCCGCCGCAATGATTACGCCGTATCCGTTCTCACGGGCGGTAAGGGCAAAGTCGCGCGCTTCCACGGGTGTTCTGTGCGCCGAAAAAATATTTACGGTAGCCTCTACCCCATACTCCTTCAGGGTGTTATACGCCTTCTCGGCAATGGGCATATCGCTGTCACTGCCTATGATAATCGCTACTTTTTTCATAATTTTCTCCTCGTTTCCAAAAAATAAGCAGGGCAGTCCCTTGAAAAAAGGGGACTGCCCAGACGGTCGGCCATATGCCGTCCTGCTCCCCTGCGTCATTTCGCAAAAACCGTCAGTAACAGAACGGAAAAATCCAAATATATTTTACCATACGGCATCATTTTTGTCAATAATTTTCCTTTGTTTTGAAAAGGGTTTGACAAAAAAATTATTCGTTGCCCGACACTACCTTATAAAAGCCCTTGTCCATGGCTTCAACGGCTGTCTTGACAGGCTTGTCGTCGTGAACGGGCTTCTTTGCGTTAAGTCCGTTCTCGGCATTTGCCATAGCCTTGGAGGCCTCCTTGTTGTAGTCGTCAACTATCTCGCGTGCAATCTTTGCCGCCGCAATACATACCTGATAGCGATTGAGTCCGTTATCCGTAAGCTTTTCGATTGAAGGTTCGTTCATCATAATAATTTATCTCCTTTTCACTTTTATTCTTCGTAAAATTGTTTAATAAGCTCGTCTGCGCTGTCGCAATATATGTCACTGTCGGCAATGGATTCGCCGTTGACTATCTTTATTATAGCATCGGTGACGTCGCCGACACGGTTGTCGTAGTTAATGAGAATGTGGGAATAGAGTCTGGAAAAGTCCACCTCTTCCTTGGCTCTTTCAAGCCTCTCCCTCACGTCCTCTTCGGTGTTGGTGCCACGGCCTCTCAACCTTTCCTCCAGCTTCTTATAGCTTGGGGGTGAGAGGAACACGGTGAGAAGGTCACGCTTGTCGAAAAGCGACATTATCTGCTCCGCGCCGTCAACCTCGATTTCAAGAATGACCACCTTGCCCTCTGCAATCTGCTTTTCCAAGGGCGCTTTTGGCGTTCCGTAGTAATTTCCGTTAAAGAAGGTGTGCTCTATAAGCTCGCCCTCTTCAAGCATTTTTTCAAACTGCTCCTTCGTTACGAAGTAATAGTCCCGTCCGTCCACTTCTCCCGCTCTGGGAGCACGGGTGGTTGCAGACACAGAGAACACAAAGTCCTCAAATTCTCCCGTCTTGAAGGGGGTGAGCGCCGTGGATTTACCACTGCCTGCAGAGCCCGATACTATCAGTACCTTTCCTCTTTTGTTGTCCATATCATTCTTCCTCGTCTATCAATTTATCGTCGTTTGAATTCAGCGCCTCACGCAAGCGCACGGGGCGTATCTTCGACAGAATTACGTGGTCGGAGTCGGTGAGAATTACCGACAGGGTTTTCTTTCCGCCCGTTACGTCGATTGCCCTGCCCTCGTCCTTGGCGTCCTGAACGAGACGCTTGACGGGAGCCGTGTCGGGTGACACTATGCAGACAATTCTCTCGGCGGACACCATATTTCCTCCGCCCAGTGATAACATTCTCATATTCTCACCTACTCTATATTCTGAATTTGCTCTCTTATCTTCTCTATCTCGCTCTTCGCCTCAACTACAAGGCGTGTGATTTCGATTTCCGAGCACTTTGAGCCGATAGTGTTCACTTCTCTGTTCAATTCCTGAGTAAGAAAATCAAGCTTTCTGCCTGCAGGGGCGTCGCCCTTCATAATGCTTCTGAACTGGGAAACGTGACTGCCAAGCCTCGTTATCTCCTCGTCCACCGCCACCTTGTCCGCAAATATTGCAACCTCAGTCAGTATTCTGCTCTCGTCAATGGTAGTGTTGCCGAGAAGCTCCTCTACCCTCAATTTCAGCCTTTCCTCATAAGCCTTGACGCTTTCGGGTGAAAGACGGGCTATCTCCCCTCTTATCTCCTCTATTCTGTCAAGCTTTGCACTTAAATCCTCGTAGAGCTTCTCACCCTCCACGGCACGCATTTTGTTGTAGGCGCATAGCGCCTCACGCATTACATTGGCGAGCAGTTCGCTCATCTTTTCTTCGTCACGCTCCTCGCTTCTCGTGCCAACCACGTCGGGAAGCTTGGTAATAGCGGAAACGGCAATATCGTCACGCAGAGAGTACCTTTCCTGCACCTCACGGAATGCCTTGAGATAGCTTTCAAAGAGAGGATAGTTTACGGTGACCTCGGTGAGATTGTCCTCTAAAATATTGATGTTGAGATACACGTCCACCTTGCCTCTGGTGGTATAGGACGCTATCTCCTTTTTAATCTTTTCTTCAAGATAGCCGAAGGCTCTCGGGCATCTTACCGACACGTCGAGATATCGGTTGTTCACGCTTTTCATTTCAAAGGTCAGCTCCATACCCTCGGCAAGAAGGGTGGCTCTGCCGTAGCCTGTCATACTTTTCAGCATTTCAATTCCTCGCAAATCTTTTTATATTCTTCCATATCCGTCACGATGGGAAGCGCCGACAGAAGTGCGCCAACGCTCATTTTTTCGGGTAGTGATAGCCTTCGGCAAAGAGAGGCACGAAGGCGGGCGGAGTTGTCCCGTCCCATCAGCCCGTCCTCGAAAAGAAGGGCGCGGGTAAAGGGATTTTCCCGTCTGCCCGAGCGTGATCTGTGGGCTTCGAAAAGGGAGCGCAGAACCTCTGCGTCCATTCCCTCAACGCCAAGAAGCCCCTCGGCAGACGCCTTTTCCTTACGGTGCTCACGTCCCTTGACGGTTGGAATATACAGGTGGGAAACGCCCTCGTTCCCCGTGATGTTGTTTATGTGGTTGCGGATGACCATACCCGCAGAGTCGCTGTCGGTGATGACGATGACGCCACGCATACGGGACGCCTTTTTGATTATCTCACGCTTTTCAAGGGAATTGAATATCCCAAAGCCGTCCAGCGTGATGATATCCCCGTCGATTACCGAGTCAAGCTTTATTTTATCGTACTTTCCCTCGCAGACCACAAGCTGTGACACGGGAATTCTCTCACCCGTCATCGCTTCAGCACCCGTGTCACAAGGGACTCCACCAAAACGTAGGGTGGCGACGACTTGCTTTTCAGGTCTCCCTCGGTGGCGAAGGTCTCACGCAGGGCGTAAGTCAATTCCTTCTTCGTCCACTCCGAAAGACAAGCGGTATATTTCTTTATCTGCCAGGGGAAAAGCCCCGTGCCCGTGGCGCGCGCATTCTCGTCGAGAGTGGTGGGCGCACTCTTTAAAAAGGCAAGGGCGTTAAAGGTCTTTGCAAGCATTGACACGAGAACGATAGGCTCTATATTCTGTCCTCTTAAATTTTCCAGAATTTCAAGAGCGCCTCTCAGGTCGTGTCGGCAGACGGCGTCGGTGAACTCGTAGGTCTCACGCTCGGCGGTGGGCTTTACGAAAAGGGGAACAATATCGTCGGGCACCTCTTCAAGAGAATTCTGCCTGCAAAAAGATATAAGCTTGTCCGACTCGCTTTTCAGCTTCGTCATACTGAAATCGCAGAGCGCTATCATTCGTCCGATGTTTCTGTCGCTTATCCTGACACCGCCTGTGTGGAATATTTTATCAACCCAGGCGGTGAGCTTTCCCTCACTCTGCCTTCCGAATTCCACCACACGCACAAGAGCGGAAAGGTCCTTTATTATCTTCCTTTCACGCACCTTTTTGGCGGAAAGGTCAAGCTCCGAATTCCTTGCCACGATAACGAGTATCGCTTCGCTGTCTAACCTTTTTATTGCGTCAAGAAGGCGCTTTTCCTCGTCCTTCTTCAGCCCCGCGAGGTCCATTCCCCAGACCTCGATAAGTCTGGTTTCCGCCATAACGGGAAGGGTGTCCACCGCGTCCTCAAGGCTCTTTATATCGTCGGAGCGCAGAAAATCAAGGGAGGTGATGTTGAATTCCGCCATTCCCTCTTTTTCCACTACCTCTCGTAACTCGCCGAGGTAGTGGAACTTCAAATACTCCTCCTCGCCCCAGAAGAGATACGCTCCCTTTGGGTTGAGGGCTATTTTGTCCCGAAGCTCACGGACCTCGTCTCTTTTTACGGGGTACGCCATTACGCCATAGCGTCCTTGAGTTGTTTTCCGCCGAGTATATGGAAATGGAGGTGATGAACGCTCTGGCAAGCGTCGTCACCGCAGTTGGAAACTACTCTGTAGCCCCCCGTAAGCCCCTCGCTCTTGGCAATAGCGGGTATCACCTCGAAAATGTGGGCAACCACCGCCGAATTGCTACCGTCAATTCCGTCAACCGACGGAATGTGGAGCTTTGGAATTACGAGAATGTGGGTGGGAGCTTGAGGGTTTATGTCACGGAAGGCGTAAACGCTCTCGTCCTCGTATACCTTGGTTGAGGGTATTTCACCCTTGATTATTTTACAAAACAGACAATCCATAATTATCTCCTTATTTCATCATATTGAGGAAGGCTTCCTTTGCTTCGGGAAGCTTTGATGCATCTCGTCCGCCCGACGATGCGCTGTCGGGACGTCCGCCTCCGCCTCCGCCCACGATGGGTGAAATAGTCTTGAGGATATTTCCTGCGTGTGCGCCCTTTGCAAGCGCGTCCTTTCCGCAGAACGCCGCAAATACTATCTTACCTTCGTTTACCGAGTAAAGCACACCCACCATATCGGCGTACTTGTCACGGAGTCTGTCGCCTTCACCGCGAAGAGCCGCAACGTCAGCGCCCTTTATCTCACCGAAGAGAAGGGAGAACTTGTCGGTCTTGACGATAGAGCTCTCCAGCTCTTCTCCTGCCTTTGATGCAAGAGCCGCGTTAAGCGAGTCAAGCTCACGGGTAGTCCTTTGAAGGTCGGACACGAGGGCGGAAATCTTTGAGGTGAGCTGTCCTGCGTTTCCTGCACGGACAAGGGACATACTCTCGTTTATAACTGCGTCCTTCTCTGCAATCAGCGCCAGAACGCCGAGACCCGTTGTGCCCTCAATTCTTCTGATGCCTGCCGCAACCGAGGACTCGGAAATAACCTTAAAGAGTCCTGCCTCTGCGGTGGAGGAAAGGTGCGTTCCTGCACAAAGCTCGGTGGAAACGTCCCCCATTTTTACCATTCTTACGACCTTGCCGTACTTCTCGCCGAAGAGCGCCATAGCGCCCATCTTCTTTGCAGTTTCGGGGTCGGTCTCTATCGTCTCAACCTTGTGGGAGGAGAGGATATACTTATTCACAAGCGCTTCAACCGCAACTATCTCCTCGGTGGTCATAGGTGCAAAGTGCTTGAAGTCAAATCTTACTCTGT
>JAZSLY010000064.1:0-7627 GCA_045535585.1 Eubacteriales bacterium | reverse complement strand
AGAGGAGGGTAATTATTATTAAAAATTGTCAATCAATGTAAGTGGGATGTCATTGTATGTCATACTATTGATATGATATATTGGATTTGAGGTTGAAAAAGCCTTGAATTTATGATATTATAACGAAATAAGCATAATTGAATTCTATAATTAGGACAGTGAAAAAGTATATTTCACCGCAGAGCTTCTTCTCGAGTATAAGCTGAACGGAAAAGCTCTAAAAGAGATTATTCCTGAAATGAAAATAATAGATAGGTCATTTTAATTAAAAAAGATATTGAAGTAATTATTAAGCAAAAAGCCCTGCGGGTGTTTCCCGCAGGACTCTTGCGTTTCTGCCAAACGATTATATCTCTAAATTGATTATATCCCCCGCGCCCATAATGATGACGAGGTCGTCCTTCTTTACAGTGTCTCTCACGTACTTTGATATCTCGTCAAAGCCGCCGAGATATTTTCCGTTTTTCGTTGCATCGGCAAGGTTTTTCGACGAAATTCCGCAGGTGTTTTTCTCTCTTGCGGCGTAGATATCGGCGAAAATAACCTCGTCACAGTGGTCAAAGGAAAGAGTAAATTCCTTGAAAAAGTCGTTGGTACGGGTGTAGGTGTGAGGCTGATACACCGCAATCACACGCCCGTCGGTCATTTCCTTTGCGGCAGAAAGAGTAGCTTTGATTTCGTCGGGATGATGGGCGTAGTCGTCGTAAATATCCGCACCATTCAGCGACTTTCTGAACTGGAAACGCCGTCCCACTCCGCCAAAGGTAAGGAGGGCGTTGGAAATATCCTCACGGTCAATTCCAAGAAGGATTGAAACGCCTATCGCCGCGAGGGTGTTGGAGACTTGAAAGACACCCGGCACGTTCAGCGCAAAATGATGGAAAAATTCTCCCTTGTAATACGCGTCAAACTCCGCCTTACCTCTTTTTTGGATAATGTTTTTGGCGTAGAGGTCGGCGTTTTCGTCACGGGTGGAAAAATACGTAAGCTTACCCTTGTATCCCCTGACACAGTCCACGGCGTTTTCGGAGTCCATAGAAACCACGGAATATTCCGACGCTTCTATAAATTTTGAATAAGAAGCTTTCATCTGGTCAAGACTTAAAAAGTAATCGGTGTGGTCCAGCTCCACGTTGAGCACTACCGAAATGGTGGGGAAGAAGGATAAAAAGGAATCCTGATATTCGCAAGCCTCAAAAACGAACATCTCCTCCGAGCCAATATTCAAGCCCGAATTGATAAGAGGCAGGTCAGCACCTATCATAACCGTGGGGTCGGTGTTTGCCATAAGGAGAATTTGCGATATCATTCCCGAAGTAGTGGACTTTCCGTGAGTTCCGCAGATACCAACTCTGTTCTTGTAGCAGAGCATCAATTCACCAAGGAATTTTGCACGCACTACCGACGGCACGCCCTTCTTTTCGGCAAGCATAAGTATGGGATGGTTTGGCTTTATCGCCGCAGTATATACTATAAGTCCCACGTTATCAAGGGCTGGAATATCGTCTCCGTATACTACGGGGATGCCGCACTTTTCCACAAGGTCGGTGTACTGACCGTGGCTTCGGTCATAGCCCTGAACGGTATATCCCATATCCTGAAGCAGAAGCGCTATGGAGGACATACTGACACCGCCTATGCCGAGAATGAGACAAATTTTATTAGAAATTTGAGCATCGTATGAGAATTTACTTTTTGTTAACATCTTCGCACCTTCTATGTAATAATATGTATATAAAATGAAATTATTCCTATAAACTCGCAAAATTTTCCTCGATTTTTGTTGATTTTTCACAAAAGAAGAGGAGTTGTTTTGGAAACAGTCTGAATTGTGACTCCGAGTCCATGACAGATAAAAGTAAAAGCAAAAAGAAAGGGGAGCAGTAACTATGCAGATCACGGATATCAAAATCAGGAAGACGTTTGACGACGGCCCGCTCAAAGCGGTAGTATCTCTTACTTTCGACGCTCAGCTTGCAGTACACGACATCAAGGTAATTTATGCAAACGACAGACATTTTATTGTAATGCCCAGCAGGAAGAACGGAGAAGGAGTCTACCGCGATATCGCACATCCGATAAACGCAGAGTTTAGAGTGATGGTTGAAGAAGCGGTTCTTTCTGCGTATCATCAGGAGCTTGAAAAAGCAGAGACAAGCGACACACAGGACGAATAATTGATAGAAAAAAGGAGAGCAAACGCTCTCCTTTTTTTGCTTACTAAGAAATTGCATTAAATGGGACCTCGCCGTTTTTCTTTATTTAGGTAAAAAACGCATTACGATAGGCGAGATATGCCAGCGGTTGCTAGCCGCTTTTTTGCTTCACGGGGAGTAGTGTTCTAATATATTCTAACATCTATTCCCGAAAAAGTCTATACTTTTTTGGTATTTTACTTGATTTCTTCCCTTGCTTCTTTTATCTTTGCCGCGGGATGAAGTGTGGAGGACCAGATTATGTGCCTTGGGCAAACCTCAAAACACTTTCCGCAGGCGGTACAAAGCGAGTAATCAATCCTTGCAAGGTTGTCGATAACCTTTATTGCACCTACGGGGCAATTCTTTTCACATATTTTACAGCCGATACAACCGATTTCGCACCAGCTCTTGGTCTGCGCACCCTTTTCGGTACAGCTACATCCAACCCAGTAATGCTCGTTGTATGGTATAAGCTTGATAAGTCCTTTGGGGCAGGCAGAAACGCAGGCGCCACATGCCTGACACTTGTGATAGTCAACCGCCGCAGTTCCGTTGATAATCTTGATGGCATCGAATTTACACGCCTCAACACAGCTTCCATAGCCGATACAGCCGTTGGGACAAAGCTTGTGTCCTCCTGCAAGTCTTGCCGCGGAAATACAGTCGTTTACGCCGTCGTACTCATATTTCACCTTAGCCAGATCGCAGGTACCGCTACACATTACCTGAGCTCTCATACGAATTTGCTTTTCGGTAGCTACTCCCATAATTTTGCAGATTTTAGCAACGGACTCGGGGGAGGCAACGGGGCATTTTGCAGGAGAAACCTCTCCTTTCACGATAGCCTCTGCCATCGCCGCACAGCCTGCCATTCCGCAACCGCCGCAGTTGGCGTTGGGAAGCGAGTCGAGAACCTCTTCAAGTCTGGGGTCCTCTTTTACCTTAAAGAACTTTGCCGCAAAGGCAAGGGCAATTCCCATAACTCCGCTGATTACCAAAAACCAAAGGGCAGCGGATACTATATTCCAGATATATTCACTCATGTTTTTTTCCTCCTTACAGACTTATTCCCGAAAATCCCGAGAAAGCCATTGCAATAAGTCCTGCCGAAAGGAGCAGAATGGGCAAACCGCGGAACGCCTTGGGAGGATTGATGAATCTCAGCCTTTCACGAACACCTGCAAATATCAGAAGCGCAATGGTGAAGCCCAGCGCCGCGGAAAATCCAAAGACAACGGATTCGATGAACGAAAAGCCGTTCTGGATGTTAAGAAGCGCCGCACCGAGAACTGCGCAGTTGGTGGTGATGAGAGGCAGATAGATTCCAAGCGCCTGATATAGCGCGGGAACGAATCTCTTTAAGAACATTTCTATAACTTGAACGATAGCCGCAATAATCAGAATAAAGGCTATGGTCTTGATATATTCAAGCCCTGCGGGAATGAGAATATATTTATATACAAGCCAGGTCAGCGCCGAGGAAATGGTCATAACGAACATAACCGCAAAGCCCATACCTGCCGCTGTGGACGGCTTCTCGGATACGCCGAGGAAGGGGCAAATTCCAAGGAAGCGCGAGAAGATGAAGTTTTCGGTAATAATAGCGGCAAACGCCAGAAGAATTATTTCTTTCATATTACATTACCTCCTCTTCACGAGCCTTTTTGTCAGCTCTGTTTTTCACGATTGAGAGAACTTTGTTCATACCTGCAACCACGAACGCCAGAGTGAAGAACGCACCTGCCGACATAATAAAGACGAGGGAGGGCTCAAAGGACTGGGGTGTGATTTTTACTCCCAGCAGAGTGCCTGCGCCAAGCACCTCTCTTATTGCCGAAACGATTACGAGCGCCATGGTAAAGCCTGCGCCCATCGCCACGCCGTCAAGCACGGAAAGAAGAGGCTTGTTTTTAGAAGCGAAGGATTCTGCACGGGAAAGTATGATACAGTTTACGACTATCAGCGGAATGAACACGCCGAGGTTTTTATTGACTTCGGGCAAAAATGCCTTTATAAGAAGCTCTATTGCCGATACGAAGCCCGAAATAACAACTATGTAAGAGGCAATTCTGACCTCCTTCGGTATGTAGTTACGAAGAAGCGAGATGAAGAGATTTGAGCAAACCAGCACCGCGGTGGTGGAAAGACCCATTGCAATTCCGTTTGAAACCGAGGTGGTAACGGCAAGAGTTGCACAGGTGCCCAGTAGCTGAACGAGGATAGGGTTCTTGTCAAATAAACCGTCGGTAAATATTTTCTTGATTTTCGACATTTACTTTTCCTCCGTTACTACTTTTTCAACTGCCTCAACTGCCTCTTTAATACCAAGCCTTACTGCCTTTGAGGTGATTGTTGCGCCTGTGATCGTGTCAACCTTTTGAATTTCGCCTTTATCGAGAGCGACGAACTTGTCAAGGTTACTGTTTTCGGTTGCCTTCGTGCCTACACCTGGGGTCTCTGTAGCAGAGATAAGCACTACGTCTATTATTTTAAATTCGGTGTCAATTCCTACCATAAGGGATATCTCACCCTTGAAGCCCGTGGGAGTGGCGTTTGCGTAGTAGCCGATAAGCTTCTTTTCCGCATCGAAAACGCTTCCCATACGTGCAACGCTTTCGCTGGAATAATCAAAATCCTCAAAGGAGTCGCAGGAAACGAAAATGCTCTTTATGGCGTTTTCACGCTCTAAAACTTCGTTTTCCGCAATTCTGTCTGCAGTAATTGCGTTAACGATGGCGAGAATGAGGGCAATTATCGTACTTATTACCACAAGAGGAACAGCACATTTTAAAAATTTAAGCTTTTGCATTTGACGCTTTTCCTCCTCCGAATTTAGTTGGCTTCGTCGCCTTATCAAGATACCATACGAAAAGGTTCATAATGAGTATCGCAAAGGACGCACCCTCGGGATAACCGCCGAAAAATCTGATAAAGACGGTGAGAGCGCCACAGCCTATACCGTAGATTATGCGACCCCTCGGCGTAACGGGAGAGGTAACGTAGTCGGTTGCCATAAAGACCGCACCCAGCATCAAGCCGCCGCTGAATATTTCTGCCGACATATAATGGAGATTGTTTACGCCGTCGGGAGCAAAGGCGAGAGTGATGAGGGCAACCGTGAGAATGAAGGACACGGGAATGTGCCAGGTGATAGTGCGTCTTATAAGAAGGTAGAGACCGCCTGCCAATATAAGAAGGGCGGACACCTCGCCTATACAGCCTGCCATATTGCCTACGAACAAATCGAAAACGCTCTCATCGGGGAGCACTCCGTTTTTCAGAGAGGTCAGAGAGGTTGCCGCTGAAACCGTATCAACCTTTCCGAAAGCGCCGAGTCTGTCGAGAGGAGCGCTGTAATTCGTCATATGAGAGGGCCATGAGCCGAAGAGGAACACTCTCGCGGCAAGGACGGGGTTCATAAAGTTCTTACCTATACCGCCAAAGAGTCCCTTTACGAGAATCATTGCAAATGCGGCGCCTATAACGGGGAGCCAGAGGGGCGCTGTTACGGGAAGGTTGAACGCCAGAAGAAGTCCGCTGACCACCGAGGATAAATCACTCAGAGGCACCTTTTTCTTCAATATAATATTGAAGATAGCTTCAAAGAACATACAGGATGCCACCGATACGGCGGTTACCGTCAATGCTCTCGTGCCGAAAATATAAGTTCCCCAAATTAAGAGGGGTATCAAAGCAATAATAACGTCACTCATAAGAACACGGGTCGTATCCTCGTGTCTTATATGGGGGGACGCTGAAACCTTTAAAAGTCCCATACTCGTTTTCCTTTCCTGATAGATTATATTACTTGCGAAGCTTGCTCTTGGCAGTTCTTATGTACTGAACGATGGGCACGTTGCCGGGGCATTGATAGGTACAGCAGCCGCACTCAACGCAGGAGAGTACGTCGTATTCACGACAGCTCTCATAGTCGCCTATCTTTGCAAAGGACGCAAGATACAAGGGCATAAGATGCATGGGACAAACCCCTACGCACTTACCGCAGTGAATACAATTCTCGGGGATAACCTTCTTTTTCTTCTTGCCGAAGCAAAGAATAGAAGCCGTGCTCTTTATTACGGGGGAGGTCTCGTCCCATTGGGCAACACCCATCATAGGACCTCCGCTGATTATCTTTTCTACTTCGTTCGTGTATCCTCCGCAGAAATTTATAATGTCACTAACCGAGGTGCCTAAGGGAACTCTCAGGTTCTTGGGATTTGCCACACAGTCACCCGTTACCGTCATAACTCTGCTGACGAGTGGCATACCCGTGCTGAACGTCTTCCATATAGCCGCCGTGGTCTCTGCGTTGAGAACTACTCTTCCTACGTCTGCAGGAAGCTTACCCGTGGGAATTTCAACCTTGTCCAGCGCAAATATCAGCTGACGCTCGTCACCCTGAGGGTACTTGGTTTTCATTACCTTTATATTTATATTGTCAAATTTCTTCGCGTGCTCAGTCATAACGGCGATGGCGTCACGCTTGTTGTCCTCTATTGCAATGTCGCACTCCTTGATACCAAGCGCCTTCAAAACTACCGTAACTCCGTTTATAATATCGTCGGGTTCTTCAAGCATCAGGCGGTGGTTAGCCGTGATATAGGGCTCGCACTCGCAACAGTTTATAATGAGCTTGGTTGCCTTACCCCGACCCGACGAAATTTTAAAGTGGGTAGGGAAGGAGGCACCGCCCATTCCTGCGATACCGGCGTTTTTGATGATATCCACTATCTCCTGAAAATCAACCTCGTCAAGAGACTTGTTCGGATGAATTTCGGGATAGACCTCCGACTTGAAATCGTTTTCGATGATTACGTAGGTAACCTTCTGACCGAAAGCACCCACTCTGTCCTCCAGCGCCTTGACCGTACCCGATATACTGGAATGAACGGGGCAGGTAAGACCGCTTTCGCCAATTCCGACGGGTTGACCCTTATATACGTAATCGCCTTTTTTCACAATGGGAGCGCAGGGCGTTCCTATATGCTGTGACAGAGCGATAGCAACCGTACTCGGTTCAGGCATGACCTCAATGGGAGACTTTGCGGTGATTTTATTTTCCTCGGGATGAAGTCCACCTTTGAACGTAAATGGCATTTTTTCACACTCCTTTTATTACGTGGGAAATTATATGAAATGAAAGCCTGTCTCCGAAGCTTAAGCCGAAGGGAGTCGAACCCTTTCGGTTTCATAGGGGGATTTTCGCCCCTGCCGTCGTTATATTTTCTTGTAATACCGAAGTATTACTGCGAAAATATGCCTTGTCAGGAACAAAAATTCCCCTGTGAAACTTCCCTCGAACCGAGGAAAGATGATTTTTGAGGATAAATATTCCTGAGAAGCGAGGGAATACTTTATGTATTCCAAGCGACAAAGGGATATTTAGACCGAAAAGGGCTTTCCTCGGCGGCAAGTGTTCGATTCTC
>JAZSLY010000204.1:0-2941 GCA_045535585.1 Eubacteriales bacterium | reverse complement strand
AGTAATACTGCCGCGGAGTTAATATGAAAGAATTTGTAAAAAAGTATCACAAAAGAATATTGAAAATAATTATTCTTGCCTTTGACGTACTGTGCATCCCTTTGTCGGTGATATGCCGAAATGTTAGCGTAATTATGCTGCAAAACGAGGGTGTATGCGTATGGACAACTGCGGGCATCCAATGTTTTACCTGTGGTGGCACGCATTTCGTTAACGATCTGCTTTCCTTTAGGATAATAGATGCTATGGTGGATAACCCTCTGCTTTTTGTAATTACGACATATCTGTTAATTACGCTTATCGCTCTAAACCTATTCCTGCTGTTTGATATTAAATTTGCCCGCAGGACGTTGAGGTTGATGTATAACGTGCCCGTGCTAATTGCGTTTGTGATTGCGGGATGCGTGTTCTTTTGTATAAGAAATTTCGAGGCACTTATGCATTTAGATGAGGTTATACCTGCTGTATGGGGAATTACTCTCTGGATGTTTGGTTTTTAATTTAAGTTTATATATAAAAAAAGGCTTGCGGTCTAATATCGCAAGCCTTTTCGTAAATTTTGGAAAATAATAAAACAGACCAATCAAAAAACAAACAATAAGTTAAATAGTAAACAATATGTTGCGACCATATGTCGCTTTTGGGGGATTAAGTTGGAGAAAAGAGCGAAGTGACTTCTGCTGAACCGATATTTTGAGTCATTTTAAAGGTGTGTGCGCCTATCCTTGAATAATGCTCGAAATCCGATCAATATTCTTTAGTAAGGCTCTTGATTTGCGGCTTTATTTGAATTATGAACGAATTGTTATCAAATTTATAACGCTTGGGCGCATAAAAGTCCAAATTTAGTGCAAAATTATAGGTGAAAGGCGAAGAATTCGGCGTGTTTTTGCTAAAAATCAGTCACCATTAAGGCTTGCTTGGAATAAAAATGTAGTAACCCCATCGCGCATAAAGAAATTCATTTTTGCGCACGACAAAGGCGCATATTTGATAAATCCGGGGTTGCAAAAAATGAATCCTTGGCAATTTAATCTTGCAAAAATTGTGAAATGGGATTATACGGTAATTTTCGCAAAACCCTTCATTATTATTATATATAATAGCACTGCACTTTTTGCGCCTTGAATCGTTGTGATTGTGAATACATATAGAGGTTTGGAGCATTTTGTGTTTTTGCAGGGAAAAAGGGAAGAGGTTGCAAAAAATTCAGTGATGCGTTTTTCGATGTTCTATTTGCAACGTAATTAAAATGGAAATTTTTGGAACTAATTTAGGCTAAAAAGGAGGTAAAAATGCATATTTGAGGCTGAATATACAGTCAGCATGATAGAGTTGTTGCCATTATGTTAACAATCGTAACTTTATTTGTTAACAATGTCGCCAAAGGGTTGATTTTTTTGACGCACTGTGTTAGAATCTATGTAATCTTTTTTTTACAGAAAGGAAAGAAAATCATGAACAACAAAAAGATTTTCAGAGGCGTTCTTGCAGCGCTTCTCGCAGCACTTATGGTGCTGTCGATCGTCGCTTGTGTTCCTGCAACTGAGGAAGAGGAAAAGGTATATACTTATAATACTTACACTGCAATCTCTCCCACAAACTGGAATGAGTTGACCTACCAGGATAACAACGACACCCAGATCATGAGCTACCTCGGCAGCTCCTTCTTCACCTTCGACTTCAAGTTCGACGAGAACGGCGAGATCGTTACCGGCGACTTCGAAATCAAGTACGAAGCAGCTACCAAGCTCGAAGACGTTACCGCAGCTTACGCTGATGCTTGGGGTCTCCCCGCTGACGGCATTGGCTACGCGTACAAGATCACTCTCCGTAATGATCTTAAGTGGCAGAATGGCGATCCCATCAAGGCTGAGGACTTCGTTTACACCATGGAGCAGCAGCTTGATCCCGCATTCAAGAACTACCGTGCAGACTCCTTCTACGTTGGTGCAACTATTATCGCTAACGCTCAGGGCTATGCAAAGCAGAACGAGACCATCGAGAACCTCGACAACGGTGTTGCAGGTCTCTACACTCTCGCTGACCTCGTGAAGAACGCTGACGGTGTTTACACTCAGCCCGATGGCAGTGCTATCTACTTCGCTCTCACCACTCCTCTTGATTGGTGTGGCGGTAAGACTGTAACTCAGTATTCTCCCTATATGGATGCTGATGCTTTTGCAGCTCTTCAGGCACTTGCTGATGAAAACGGCTACGTTGCTATTACCGACGAGACCGTTGCTCTCTGGACCACTCTTATCAACACTAAGGATTGGGGCTTTGAGGGACCTGAAAACCTTCCCTATTACTGGATTATTCCTTCTTACACCTACCCTGAGATGACCTTCGACAAGGTTGGTATTTTCGCAGCTTCCGACTACGAGCTTGTTATCGTTCTTGAGAAGGCTCTTGACCTTCTTAAGGAAGACGGCAGCCTTTCCTACAAGGCAGCATACAACATGGCTTCTCTCCCCCTCGTTCACAAGGAAACTTACGAGGCTAACAAGAAGGAGCCTGCATCCGGTTCCGATCTCTGGACCTCCACCTACAACTCCAGCGTAGAGTCCACCATGAGCTGGGGTCCCTACAAGCTTGAAAGCTTCCAGGCTGGTAAGCAGTACACTCTCGTTAAGAATGACCAGTGGTTCGGCTACGGTCTCCCCGAGAACGAGGGCATGTACCAGACTGATAAGATCGTTTGCGACACCATCGAGGAATGGAACTCTGCATGGGTTAAGTTCCTTGCAGGTGAGATCGACGGTATCGGTATCGACGTATCCGTTGCTGACGATTACAAGGGCTCCGACAGAGCTTACTTCACTCCCGACGACTATGTTGCATCTCTCCAGCTCCAGTCCAGCGAGGAGCAGCTTGCAGCTCGTCAGACCGCAGGTGTTAACAAGACCATTCTCTCTGACGTAAGATTCAGAAAGGCACT
>JAZSLY010000079.1:0-2860 GCA_045535585.1 Eubacteriales bacterium | reverse complement strand
TTCCGACGAGCCCTACCGTGAGCTTATCTATTCCGACGTGCCTAATCCCGTCTTTATGAATATGTACGACAATACTGTTCTTTGCTATTCTTATTCCAAGTCACTTTCACTCCCGGGTGAAAGAATAGGCTATATCGCCGTATCAACGAAGATTGAGAAAAAGGGCGACTTGTACGCCGCTGTATGCGGTGCAGGCAGAGCGCTCGGTTACGTTTGCGCCCCCTCTATGATGCAGAGAGTGGTGGCAAAATGCGACGGCGAAACCGCCGACGTGTCGGTTTATAAGATGAATCGAGACCTACTCTACAACGCTCTTACCCAAATGGGCTACTCCTGCGTATATCCCGACGGCGCATTCTATCTCTTCGTCAAGACTCCCACCGCCGACGCAGGTGAGTTTTCCGAGAGAGCAAAGAAATATAACCTCCTCCTCGTTCCCGCCGACTCCTTCGGCACAAAGGGCTACGTGCGCATCTCCTATTGCGTGTCCACCGATATGATAAAGCGCTCGCTTCCGAAGTTTGAGGAGCTTATAAAGGAATATAAATAATAGTCAGGGGCTGTTGGTGCACCTACCGTAAAGCAGTTTTATATCAAAACACAAAAGGGACGAGGTTTTCTCGTCCTTTTTGCACACGACCTTGCCTGCAAGGTATATTGTGTTATACCATATTTTGTTTTCGGGTGGTAAAGGAGTGATGTTTTTGCTTACGCAAAAGTGATGTTACTCACTTCGTTCGTAATGATGTTGCACCCGTTGGTCGCAATGATGTGATGTTTGCCCGCTGTGCCGTAGGCACTACATCATTGCCGAAGGCTACATCATTAGGCGAAGCCGACATCACTTGCACGCAAGGGCAAACATCGTTCGGCGACCTGCTTTATCGCAGGTCGCCGTTCACATCTCCTTTCGTTTTTTACGGCTTATTTCTATCCACAACCTCATATAAAGACCTATAAATGCTTCCTCGCACGCAATTATACCAAGCTCGTCAAGAGCCTTTACACTTGCGTAAACGTCCTTTTTTCGTGCGTTTACCATATATACGGGTATATTATTTTCCTTTGCCTTGTTGCAGAACGCCCTCAATTTTTCGCTTGAAGTGTTCAGCGTGCCCGAATGATAGGGACGGAGAATGACCGCGTTGTATTTTTCAACGGGGTATATATAATCGTCGCCCGGGAATGAGGGTATAACGAGTATTTTCGGCGACTCCACAAGCTTCGTCACACCCATTGCCGAAACACTTTTTTCATCACGGCATAGAATTTCTATCTTTCCGTCCTTTGCTTCGGCATATTCACCGCCTATGCTGAAAATGGCATCGTCGGCTTCCGGATGGGTAAGAAGGGCGCGCCCTCTGTGGAACTTTACGACGTCACCTTTGTTTTTGTAAGCTACAAAAACGCCTTTCCCGCTTTTAGCCTTGATAAAGTCAACCGCCGCCGCAAAGTTTGCGTGTCCGTTGGCTTTTTCGTCGTCGAGAGGGTAATTGCTTGAAACGAGAATTATGGGCAGGGTGTCGTCGCCAAAGGTGAGACTCAGCGCCGAGGCGGAATATTGCAGGGTATCTGTGCCGTGAGTAACGATTATGCCGTCATAGTCTCCCCGAAGCCCCTCGTCAACCGACGATAAAAGCGCATTTATATCCTTCGCCGACAGGTTTTCGCTTAAAATGGAGTAGGGCTCCACGTCTACGAACTCCACCGAGCCGTCGCCCGTTTTTTTGTAGTGCTCTATCAAGGCGTGCTTTGTATCGTTATCGGGGGATATAAAACCGTTATTCAATCGGCTTCCGATAGTCCCGCCCGTAAAAATAACCAGAATTTTCATTGATATTTCTATCCTCTTTCATCATCACATCAGTCCGTTTATAGTATATCTCATTTTTTCTTTTTTTCAAGTATATTTTTAATAATAGTTTGGTTTTTTAAGGCTTGTATTAGTTTGTCGTTATGCAGTACCCCCTTGACTATCTGCACATAATATCGTATAATTATATGCAGATAGCGGGCAAGGCAAAATAAAAAACTAAATTTCAGGTGAATATAAATGAGTATGGAATTAGCTTGTTTTTACGGAATTTTCGTTATAGCTTTCTTCTTTTTACAAAGAAGGTTTAATAAAGCAAAACGCACGTTAATAAAAGCTCTGCCGATTTCGCTATCGACACTTTCGTTTTTTCTGTGTTTGGCAATATTTTTAATAAAATTATATTCGATAAAAAGCCAAAACCACTATATACAAATGTCGGTTGACGAGGTTGAGGTTACGTTCACGTTTTATTTGACGGTTATCTTATCCTCAATCGTCGGTTGCTTGCTGGGAATTATTTCAATAAAATTGTTGAAAGGTAAAAAATGAAAGAATGACTGAAAAAATTATTTTCATTTATCAAGTGGTAATAAGCAATTCAACAGACGGAAACGAATATTATTCAACAAAAAAAAGAACATCTTGGCGTACCTGCGATAAAGCAGGTGCGCCAGTTTTCACTATAATAGTGAAAAAAACTCTCTAAGCGTGATATTGAATTTGTTTGTACTCTATGATACAATATAGTCAGAAAGAAGCGCGACTTTCAATTTTTAAATGAGAGGTATTCATTATGAAACTGAATATTGGAGAAACAATAAAGAAATTGCGAAAGGAAAGAGATATCACGCAAGAAGAGTTTGCGGAGATTCTCGGAGTATCTTGTCAATCTGTTTCACGTTGGGAGAATAATTCTTGTTATCCCGATATTGAACTAATTCCGACGATTGCCGCATTTTTTGATATATCTACTGATAAGCTTATGGGCATTGACGATGTTGCCGAAAAGAAAGCTGTGGATAAGTATTTGCAGGATTTCCAATC
>JAZSLY010000200.1:0-9662 GCA_045535585.1 Eubacteriales bacterium | reverse complement strand
GTCAAGAGTAACGGTGAAGGGCTTTTCAAGCATTACGTTAACGCCGTGCTCAAGAGCGTTGATAGCACAGGGTGCGTGCTGGGTGTTATATGTACAGATGCTGACTGCGTCAAGCTCCTTTTCTGCGTCGAGAAGCTCCTTGTCGCTGAGGTAGATTCTTGCGCCCTCAACGCCGTAGTCCTTTGCAAATTTTTCTGCCTTACCGGGTACGATGTCTGCAAGGGCAACTATCTCTACGTCCTCCATTTTCTTATACTCGATAACGTGAGATTGAGCTATCCAGCCCGTACCGATAATAGCTACCTTTATTTTCTTCGAGGTGTCGCGCTCTGCGGTTTCTTCAACCGAATTGAAATCGTTAAGTCCAAGTACCTTTCCCATAACTTTTTTCTCCTTTATTAAAGTGATTTAAGATATTTAATGCTCATTTCTGCACATTCAATGGGTGTCTTTTCAAGGCTGGGCTGGTCCTGCTCTACAATGACCCACTTTGCGCCTGCGCGCTTTGCGGCGTCAAGAATTGCGGGGAAGTCCTGCTTTCCGTAGCCTACGGGACGGAATTCAAACTTTTCGGTCTCTGCCTTCTTGTCACCCGAGTCGATGCCGATAAGGGAGTACATATTCTCGGTCTTATTACCAACGAAGTCCTTCAGGTGAACGAGAGTCGCTCTGCCCGAATACTTGAGTACGTAGTCGGCAGGATTTTCACCGCCAACGTTTACCCAACAGGTGTCTATTTCTGTTTCAAGAAGGTCTGCTGAAACCTCACGGTAGAGAACGTCAAGTGCGTACTCGCCGTCTATCTTTACAAACTCAAAGTCGTGGTTGTGATAGCCAAGGGTCATACCAAGCTCGCGCGCCTTTGCGCCAAGCATTTTCGCACCCTCAATTACTACGTCAAACTTTTCAGCTCCGGGACGGTAGTCGGGCTCGAGGTAGGGAATTACCACGAATCGACAGCCGATTTCTGCATAGTCACGGAGAATTTCGGGGTTCTCCATCATCTCTTTAAAGGGAACGTGGGCAGATACGGGGATAAGCCCCGTCTCGAAAAGCATATCCTTTATTTCCTTGGGGCTCTTGTCGAAAAGTCCTGCAAACTCAACGCCGTCGTAGCCGAGAGCCTTGACCTGCTTGAGAGTGCCCAGAAAATCCTTTTGAATTTCGTTTCTTACCGAATAAAGCTGAAGCGCTATTGGAAAATCGTTCATAACAATACCTCTTTCGTAATTTGTTGCTTCTATTTTTATTATACACACGATTTTTGAAATATCAAGACAAAATCAATGCACTTTGTAGACAAATATTGGTATCCTACTTGCAAAAGGAAAGGGGGTGTGGTATAATGATTTCAACGAAGTTGAAATCAGCTAAATTCGCTGTCGCGAGCTAAATGTGCTAAAGCACAAATTTAGCTAAGCAAGAAAGGAGGGAAGAGAAAAATGGAGGACGTTTTATTTCAGGAGCACACCCCGAAGATAACTCACCGAATAGAGCGCAGTCTTTGGAACATTCCTCATTTTCACAGAGAGGTGGAGCTGATATACGTAATAGACGGCAGGGGAGAAGCTCTTGTGGACAAAAACACTTATCCCTTGGAGCGTGGCGACCTTTTCGTTGCCTTCCCCAATCAAATTCACAGCTACAAGAATAAGGACGGAGGCACCTTTGCCATAATCATTCTTTCTCCCGATATTTTCTATAATCTCAAAAGCCCGCTCTTCGACCTCATGCCCGAAAGGAACGTGGTGAGGGTTGAGAATACCCGTCTGCGTGAGATAGTTACGGGTGAGGGCGTGATTCCCAGCAAATTTTCCGAAACTCTTTTGGTGGGGCGCTATAACGAGGCTATGGCGTATATTCTCGACTCGCTTCGCCTTGTTAAAAGGTATTATTCCAACAGCACCGTTACCGATATTCTGGGCTACTGCGCCTCCAACTTTACCCAGCCCCTCACTCTCGACACGGTGGCAGAGGCTCTGCACATCAGCAAATATCACATTTCATATATATTTAATAATAAGCTTCGGCTCCCATTTAATACCTACCTTAATAATTTAAGGCTCAACTACGCTTGCGAAATGCTGAAAAACGGGGAGATGAAAATAGCGGATATTTCCGAGGAGTCGGGATTTGGCTCTTTGCGTTCATTCAACCGCACCTTCTTAGCAACCTTAGGCGTCACCCCCTACCAATACCGAGAAAAGCACAGAGCCCCCGATACACCACCCCAATCTATATAATAAAGGTACAGCTATGAAAAGAAAAATTTATATTATGTGCTTTATTGCACTTGCCCTTCTTCTCGCGCTCTCGGCACTCCTTCTCGTGCCCTCGGCAGAGGAAAAGAAGATAAAGGACTCCGAGGCACTCACGACAGAAATGGGGTCTGTGGTAAAGCTTGACGGCTCACTCGTTTCCATTTACGCCTACCACGGCAAAGAGGCTTACGAAAAGAATTTATTCCCCGTCCTCACTCTTGCAAATGAGTGTGACCTGCCCGTATTTTTCGCTATTCCACCAAGGAAAATGGACGTTTTCGAAAAGTCGCTTCCCGAGGCGCTTTCGGCATCCTCCCTCTTTTCTCTCACCGAGAAAAAGTGCCGTGACACTCTCACCTATATCGACCTCTACCACGCCCTCTCGGGCAGGGGAGAGCTATATTTCAACACCGACCACCATTGGCGTGGCGAGGGCGCATATCTTGCCTACCGTGAGATTGCCACAGCCCTTGGCGCAACACCCCTCGATATTACCGCTTTTCCCGCCTTCACGGCGGCGGAGGAATACCTCGGCAGTGACTACAACAAGCTTGGAGACGACGGCTGCGGCGTTACCGATTCCCTCGTTCTCTACGAGTCTGCCGTTCCCCTTCGAATAACGCAGGTGTCCCACCCCTACGACTCGGAGGAAAACAACCTGACCCTTGACTCTATATATAAAATGGAATGTCTGGGCTATCCCGACAAATACACCGTCTTTTTCGGCGGAAACGCCCCTTATATAACCGTCAGGGGAGAGGGGGAAAGGGAAACTCTCCTTATGGTGCGTGACAGCTTTGCCTCCGCTCTCGTGCCCTTCCTCTCGGCACATTTTGACCTCGTTCTCCTTGATACTCGATTTTTCCCCGGAAGAGTTCGTGACGTGGTGTCGTATGAGGGAGCGGACAAAATACTTGTTTTACAGAATATGGGTACTCTTACGGAGAACACCCTGAAAATAATTTATTGATCGGAGACGCTATGAAAAGTGAATTGAAGCCACTACGGCTCTGCCCCGCATACAAGGATTACCTCTGGGGAGGCAGAACACTAATTGAAAAATTTAATAAGACTCCCGACACCGACACTCTCGCGGAAAGCTGGGAGGCGTCCTGCCACAAGGACGGACAAACTCGTCTTGAGTCAGGCGAGACTCTTGACGAATATATCAAAAAAGCCCCCACGGTGCTGGGAACGGGGTGTCTTGCCGACACCCTCCCCGTAATCGTCAAGCTTATTGACGCCTCGCTTGACCTCAGCCTTCAGGTGCACCCCGACGACGAGACGGCACGGGCGCTTGAAGGGGGAGTGGGCAAAACGGAAATGTGGTACGTTGTGGACTCCACCCCCAACGCCAGAATATATTGCGGTCTCAAGGATGGAGTTACCCGTGAGGGATTGCACAGCGCCATAGAAAAGGGGCGTGCCGACGGCGAGATACTTTCCCACAAATCGAAGAGGGGAGACGTTTTCTTCGTTGATGCAGGTACCGTCCACGCAATAGGTGCGGGTAACCTCATTTTAGAGGTACAGCAATGCTCCAATATAACCTACCGTCTCTACGATTGGGGGCGTGTAGATAAAAACGGCAAGTCCCGTGAATTACATATCGAAAAGGGGCTTTTGTCAACCAAGTTTGAAGGACGAAAAAGAAGATGCACGCCAAAGGTTTCCGACGGCTCGAGACTTCTTGCCGCCTGCCCGTTTTTTGCGGTCTACGAAAGGAAGATAGACTCGGCGTATCAGGGCTTGGTTGACGGCACAAGCTATGAAATAAATACTCTCGTTTCGGGAGAAATAATAATAAACGGTATAACGCTGAAGGCAGGCGAAAGCATTTTTATGCCTGCAGGGCTTGGCGAATATACCGTAGAAGGAAGTGGAACTATGATTACAACAAAGAATTCACCCCGCTTTTTCGTGGGAATCGACCTTGGAGGCACCAACATCGTTGCCGCAGTAGTTGACGAAAACGGAAAGATTTACGGCAGAGGGAAGACCAAGACTCACGCTCCCCGTCCGTATAACGAAATCTTCGACGATATGGCAGAGGTTGCTAAAAAGGCGGTAGAGGCAACGGGTATCACTATGGCAGAGGTGGAGGCGGTAGGCATCGGCGCTCCCGGCTCTATCAATAAGGAGGACGGCACTATCGAATATTCCAATAATCTGCAGTTCTTCGACGCGCCCATCGTGGAATATATGGAGCGTGCTCTCGGCAAGAAGGTGTACGTTGAAAACGACGCCAACGCGGCGGCGTGGGGAGAGTTTCTGGCAGGCGCAGGCGAGGGTAACAGTATGGTAATGATTACTCTCGGTACTGGTGTTGGCGGTGGAATTATCGACAACGGCAGACTCCTGACGGGCGCTTACGGCGCAGGAGCAGAGCTGGGACATATGGTAATCGTCACCGACGGCGAGGAGTGCACCTGCGGAAGACGGGGCTGCTTTGAAGCCTACGCATCGGCAACGGCGCTGGTTCGACAGACCAAGCGTGCAATGGAGGAAAATCCCGACTCGGATATGTGGCGCGTGGTAGGCGGTGACATCAACGCCGTAAACGGACAGACCGCATTTCTTGCAAAGGACGAGACGGCGAAGAAGGTAGTGGACAGATATCTCGGATATCTTGCCGAGGGCGTTATTGACGTAATCAACCTTCTCCAGCCCCACGTTATCTGTATCGGCGGTGGAATAAGCCACGAGGGCGAGAGCATTCTCGAGCCTTTAAGACGTGCGGCGGCAGAGCGTGCATATTCCAGATTTTCAAAGAGAACCACCAAAATCACTCTTGCATCCCTTAAGGGCGACGCAGGACTCGTGGGTGCGGCACTTCTTTGGAAGAACGAAAATTAATGTTCAGGTGTCCTTTATGCGAGGGTGAATTGATAGCGGAGGAGGGGCGACTTCGGTGTGATACGGGTCACTCCTTTGATAAGGCACGCTCGGGCTACGTCAACCTCCTTATACCCTCTAAAATGAATTCAAAGCTTCCGGGCGACCCCAAGGAAATGGTGTATGCCCGAAAAAACTTTTTAAATAGCGGATATTACGCGCCTCTGCGTGAGGCTTTGGCAAAGACGACGGAGAAATACGCCCCCGACGCCCCTGCCTATCTTGACGTGGGCTGTGGCACGGGCTATTATACCACGGGGGTCATTGACGCTTTGAATAACCCCGACGCCTACGGCATCGACATCTCCAAGTTTGCCGCCGACGTTTCGTCAAAGAGCGAGAAGAGATGCTCCTTTGCGGTTGCCAGCGCCTACGACCTGCCCTTCGGGGATTCCGCTTTTGATATCCTCACCAACGTTTTTTCGCCTATGGCAAACGAGGAATGTGTGCGGGTAATGAAGCGAGGTGCAAAGCTTATTTACGTTGTGCCTGCCGAAAGGCATCTCTATTCCCTCAAGGAGCTTATCTACGCCGAGCCCTATGAAAACCCCGTGCGTGACACGGTGTACGAGAATTTAAGGGAGGTGGAGAGAATACCCCTTTCCTTTGATATGCACCTTAATTCTGCCGAGGACACCGAGATGCTCTTCTCCATGACCCCTTATTTCTGGCGCTCACCCGAGGGCGCTCTTGAAAAGATAAGACAAAGGGAAAAGTTTGACACTACGGCGGAATTCTATATTCTCGTCTACGAATGCGTCAAATAATTGACTTTACCGCATTTTTGTGATATAATGATATTTCAAAATCGGAGGTGTTACTATGACAATACTTGTAACGGGCGGTACGGGCTATATCGGAAGCCACACCGCAGTAGAGCTTTTAGAGCTTGGCTACGACGTAATAATAGCCGATAACCTTTCCAATTCAAGCATCGACGTGCTTGACAGAATTGAGAAGATAACGGGTAAAAAGCCCCGCTTTTACCTCGTTGACCTCACCGACAGGGAAAAGACGAGGGATATCTTCAAGGAAAACAAAATAGACGCGGTAATTCACTTTGCAGGCCTCAAGGCTGTTGGCGAGTCCTGCAGAATTCCCCTGAAATACTACTACAACAACATTGCAAGCTCGGTAATTCTTGCAGAGGTTATGGCAGAATTCGGCTGTAAGAAGCTTATTTTCTCCTCCTCGGCTACCGTCTACGGCGAGCCCGAGAGCGTGCCTATCAGGGAGGATTTCCCCCTTTCCACCACCAACCCCTACGGCTCAACCAAGCTGATGATAGAGGGAATTTACGGTGACCTTGCCAAGTCCGACTCTGAATGGAATATTACTCTTCTCCGTTATTTCAATCCTATCGGTGCACATAAGAGCGGTCTTATCGGTGAAAATCCCAACGGTATACCCAATAATCTTATGCCCTATATAGTAAAGGTTGCTTCAGGCGAGCTTTATCAGCTCAGCGTTTTCGGCAACGACTATCCCACCCATGACGGCACGGGCGTGCGTGACTATATCCACGTTACCGACCTTGCCCTCGGTCACATTGCCGCAATAGAGAAGCTTCACGAGCCGGGTGTGCACATCTACAATCTTGGCACGGGCAAGGGCTACAGCGTTCTTGATATCGTCAAGGCGTTCGAGAGCGTCAACGGCGTGAAGGTGCCCTACGTTATCACTTCCCGCCGACCCGGTGACATTCCCACCTCATTTGCCGACGCTTCAAAGGCACTTCAAGAGCTTGGCTGGAGAACTACGCTGGAGCTTGAGGATATGTGCCGTTCGGCTTGGAACTACGTGAAAAATAAGTAATTTTTAAAAAAAGAGAAAAAACACTTGACAAATAGAAATACAAGTGGTAGAATAATATGCCGCATATTGTGGGTGTAATATCTTTTCAGATAACCTACCGTAGCGAGACGTAATATAGAAAGCGAGGTGCTTTTCGTGTTTGCAGTAATCAAAACAGGCGGAAAGCAGTATAAGGTTCAGGAAGGCGACGTTATCTTCGTTGAGAAGCTTGACGTTGAGGCAGGCGCAGAAATCGTATTTGACGATGTTCTTGCTCTTTCCGATGGTGACTCTTTTGTTGCCGGAACTCCTAATGTTGCAGGATGCACAGTTACCGCTACCGTTGTTAAGAATGGTCGTGGCAAGAAGATTCACATCTTGAAGTACAAGCCCAAGAAGGACTCCAAGAAGAAGATCGGTCACAGACAGCCTTACACAAAGGTACAGATTCAGAAGATTGCAAAGTAATGACTAAAGCTGTTTTTTATAAAGTCGACGGTGTCTATACGGGCTTTTCACTGTCAGGCCACGCAATGTTCGAGCTTGACGGCCCCGACGTGCTCTGTGCCGCAGTCAGCGCTATGACCAATCTTGTTATCAACACGATAAACGAGGTTTTCAAGGCAGAGCTTGCTACCGTTATCGACGGTGACAATGCCACCATTGACGTGTCAATCGAGCGTGTGTCTATGTCGGCGGCGAATTCGGTGGACGGCGTTCTTCACGGCTTTATGTTACAGTTAAAGGATTTGCAGGAGCAGTATCCCGACAATCTGGACGTTGTGGTACAACAAAAAAATATCACGAAAGGAAATTAATGTCATGTTAAGATTAAGCTTACAATTTTTTGCACATAAAAAAGGTGTTGGTTCAACAAAGAACGGACGTGATTCCGAGTCCAAGAGACTTGGCGCAAAGAAGGCAGACGGTCAGAAATGTCTTGCAGGAAATATCCTTGTTCGCCAGAGAGGAACTCACATTCATCCCGGTGTAAACGTAGGACGCGGTTCTGACGACACACTTTTCGCACTTACCGACGGTGTTGTTAAGTTTGAGCCAATGGCTGGCGGAAGAAAGAAAGTCAGCGTACGCTAAGTTCTTCCACAGGAAAATTGCGTTAAAATAGACCTCGCCGTTTTGCTTTGCTATAAAGCTGTAACGGCAAGGAAAGGCGAGCAATGCCAGCGGTGCAACCGCTTTTATGGGCGATGTAAAGAGAGGTTTACATCGCCTTATCTTTTTCGGGAGGTGACTATTGTGTTTATAGATAAGGTTGAAATTTATATCAAAGCAGGACGCGGCGGTGACGGCGCCGTAGCCTTCCACCGTGAAAAATACGTTGCCGAGGGCGGACCCAGCGGAGGCGACGGAGGCAACGGCGGAAGCATCTATTTCCGTGTAAATTCGGGCGAAACTACCCTTTTGCCCTTCCGCTACCGCAGAAAGTTTATTGCCCAGAGCGGAGAAAACGGAAAGGGCGAGAAGTTCCGTGGCAAGACTGCCGAGGACCTTTATATCGACGTGCCCCAAGGCACTCTTATCCGTGACGCCGAAAGCGGAAAAATAATATACGATATGGGAAGCGAGGGCACTTTTCTTGCCGCAAAGGGCGGTAGGGGAGGCTTTGGCAATACCCATTTTGCCACACCCACGAGACAAATTCCACGCTTTGCAAAAAGCGGTACCGAGGGTGAGGAAAAGCGCATCGTTCTGGAATTGAAGATGCTTGCCGACGTAGGACTGGTTGGCTTCCCCAACGTAGGTAAATCCACTCTTCTGTCGGTGGTGTCAGCGGCTCGTCCCAAGATTGCCAACTATCACTTTACCACTCTTTCACCTATGCTTGGCGTGGTCAAGCACGGTGAGCGCTCCTTCGTTATGGCGGATATTCCCGGTCTTATCGAGGGCGCGTCCGACGGCGCAGGTCTCGGACATGAGTTTTTAAGGCATATCGACAGATGCCGTCTCATTCTCCACGTGGTAGACGCCGCTTCAACCGAGGGGCGTGACCCCGTTGAAGATATAAAAATGATAAACGGAGAGCTTGACCGATACTCCGAGGAACTTTCCCGCCGACCCCAGATAATCGTTGCCAACAAGTGCGACGCAGGTCTTATCGAGGAGGTCAGGGAGGAGCTTGACCGATACGCCGAGAGCGTGGGTGCGAAAATATTCTATATCTCCGCCGTGACTCACGAGGGCGTTGAGCCCCTTCTCAACGAGGTGTGCGCCCGTCTTGCAGAGCTTCCTCCTCAGGTACGCTACGAAGCAGAATATGTGGAGCCCGAAAAGACCCACAGCGATTACTCCTTCTCTCTCACCCGTGACAAAGAGGTGTGGGTAGTGGAGGCGGAGTGGCTTGACAGCCTCATTTCAAACGTCAACTTCGACGACCGAGAGTCGCTTGCCTATTTCCACAAGGTGCTCTCCCACGCCAAGTTCTTCGAAAAGCTTGAAGAAATGGGAGTAAAGGACGGAGACACGCTTCGGTTGGGGGATGCGTTGGAGTTCGACTATGTTAAGTAGTGGACTTAGATAAAAAAGGTGACAAAAAATTAGTGAAGAGTGAATAGTGAATAGTGAAGAGTTGAAAGTTGTATAGTAAAAGTGGACACATCGAAGAGTTAATGATATAATAGAAAAAAGAGGTGTTCACAATGAAAAGGACTTTCAGCAAAGAATTCAAGGTTAAGGCATGTGAATTAGTTCTAA
>JAZSLY010000025.1:0-6134 GCA_045535585.1 Eubacteriales bacterium | reverse complement strand
GTTTTTTACAGCCCCTGACTCATAGGAGATAGAAAAAATGCTTTGGAATGGACAAACCGAAGCCCGTCAGCATACGAATGTACGGTAGAGGCGAGGTTTGTTCATAGTCAAAAACATATAATTTTTGGGAAAACTCATTTTTTGAGTTTTTACCTTAAAAGTAATTGTATAAAATTTTAAAAAGCTTTAAAAACTAATACTTTTTGTTTTTGACGGTCTGGACGTTTTTAACATCTCCTTTATTATTTGTCTAATTCGTTTGTAAAGTTCCAGGACGGATAAAGCTCACGGATAACGTCGGTGTGTGCTTCACAGTCGAGGTAGTGCGCAATAAGCTGACGTGCCTCGTCGGAGGTGTCGTCGTACTTACGGAAGGCGTCCTTGTAGTAGTCGCACTCACGGCAGAAGGCTCTCCAGCCATCACGCCACGCGCCGCTCTTCATTTCCTCGCATCTTTTGAAGAAGGCGTCAAGAATTTCCTTCTTTTCTTCTCCCTTAGCAAGCTCTATACCCGTTTGGTTTTGCACAGTGGGGATAAAGTCAATATCAAAGGAATCCTTTGTAATATCAAACAAAGTGATAAGACCCGTTTTCCACAATTCTCTGTCAAAATACGATACAAAGTGGAAGTTGCCCTGACCGTAGAGAATGTGTCCTCCCTCAAACCTTTCGTAGCAACCAATGCAATGGCTGTGCTGACAAAGGACGGCGTCGGCACCGCATCTTACCATTTCACGACACGCCTTTACAAGACGGGGCGAGGGGTATCTGCAATGCTCCTTACCGCCGTGGTATATGACGATAACGTAGTCCGCATCCTTCTTTGCAAGGCGGATGTCGTTCATAGTCTCGAACTCGTCAAAGGGGCGTGCGCCCATTCTGTTTTCGGTGGCGTAAGTATACTCGTGCTCGCAAACGTTTATAACAGTTACCGTAACATTGTCAATGACGATGGTGTGATTCTTTTTGGAGTCGTCAAGGTCCTTGCCGAAGCCCGTCCACTTAAGACCGACACGGTCAAGCTCGGCAAGAGTGTCGCGTATGCCCTCTACGCCGAAATCGAAGATGTGGTTGTTGCTCAGCGCACAGTCGGTAACGCCTGCATCCACCAGCACGTCGGCAGTTTCCTTGGGTGCTTTAAGATTGGGACCGAATTTGGAAATTCTGTTTTCGCTGTCGGTGAGAGCACATTCAAGGTTTACTATAACTCTGTCACAAGCCTTAAAAATCGGAGGAATGTCACAGAAAGCAGTTTCAACGTTACGCTCTTCAAAAGCCTGTCTTGAATATTTGGTGATAGAAACGTCACCCGCAATAGCTAATTTCATAAAAACCTCCCATAGAAGAACAAGTTGTTAACCTATTCTATCACGGGAGGTTTTGAAAGTCAATAGTTTATCGATAAAAGAGAAGAACTGTCACTGTCAAGGTACAAAATGGCACTTTTTGCCCGACGGAGAATAGTTGCAGGACACTTTTCACTAATTTCGTCCGAGAGCGTGGCACGCACCGCCACCGCCTTCGTCTTGGCAGGCACGATGCAGAATTGATATGGTGCGCTCATCAGCATAGGGCAGGTGAGGGTCATGGCATACTCGGGCACGTCGGAAAGCTTCTTGAAGCATCCGTCGTTTACCTGCTGTTGACGGCAGACCTCGTCAAGCGCTACCTTTTTTACAAGCCTTGCGTCGTTAAAGTCTGCAACCCAAGGGTCGTTAAAGGCAATGTGTCCGTTCTCTCCTATTCCCATAACTACGATATGAGGGGGATTTTCTCGGAGCAGCGCCTCGTATCTGTCACATTCTGCCTCGGCGTCGGTTGCCTTGCAGTTAATGAGGTTTACCGATTTGAAATTCACTCTGCCGAAGATGTGCTCGGTAAGGAAATTGCCGAAGCTCTGCGCCTGAAATTCCTCGCCAAGTCCGATATACTCGTCCATATGGTAGGCGTTTATCCTCGACCAGTCAATATCGCCTGATGCAATAAGGGAGTCGAGCACCTCGTTCTGTGATGGTGCTGCGGCGAAAATCATATTTATCTCGTCGTTTGTTTTTAAAAGGGAAATGATAGTATCCCTGATATCCCGCGCCGCCACCTCGCCCATCTCCTGACGGGTGGGCATTATCTTGACGCTTAGCGCGTCAACCTTATACTGTTTCATAAATAACCTCCTTCAAGCACTTCAAGCCCTCAAGGAAGGCTTCCTTGGCAGATGAAAACTTATAGGGATTGTCAAAGCTCATGCCTGCAAGCTTGTGGAGACCGTCGAAGGTTTCAAGATGGGGCTCGTAGGTAATAAAGAAATCCTTCTTCGCGTAGCTTCTGTGCTCGCTTATGATTTCCCCGATATGCGCCTGCCCCTTTCCGCAGGGCACGATAGCACCCTCGTAAAGAGAATCCTTTATGTGAAAATATTCGATATAATCACGCAGAAGCTTGTAGGCGGGAAGCGCTGGGTATGAGCCAAGCACGAAGTTGCCCATATCAAAGACGGCTCGGAGCTTTCCCTTGAATATTTTCATAAGCTCAAAGCACGCTTCGGGTGATTCGCCGTAAATCTTCGCTTCGTTTTCGTGGCAGAGAGTCAGTCCGTACTCGTCTGCAAGGGTTAAGAGCTCTCCAAGGCGGTCAACCACCTCGTTACGACACTCGCCGATAGGAGTGCTCTCGGCAGGGTAAAAGCTGAAAATACGAACGTTTTTACAATCAAACTCACACGCCATCTCGAACATACGGCGGGCAAGGTCAAGATGCTCCCCAAAATCCTCGTCAAGCTTTATTTTACCGATAGGTGAGCCGATAGCGTTTGCTCTCAAGCCTGCATCGTCCAGCTTTTTCTTCATTTCCCGTCTCTCCTCGGCGGAAAGAAGGGTGATGCTTCGGGAGTTTACTATTCTCGGCTCGATATACCCGATGCCGTTATTTGTGAGAACGCTTATTTGCTCGTCAAGCTCTGTGGCATATTCATCGGAGAAGGCAGAAAGAATGGGATTTACCATTTTATTTCCTCCTGTTTATCTTTTCTTCACAACCGCTGTCAAGACTTCTCTTTATTGCGTTCATAATGAACACGGGGGCGATAAAGTCGGTGTAGCTTACGGTCTGCTTTTTGGTGGTAAAGAGCTCGTAAAGCTCCATAAACTCACGCTCAAAGGCAGGCGTTACGGTATATTCACCGCCCTCTACTCTGTCCTGAGTGCTGACTGTGGCATAATATACACCGCTTCCGTTGACAAACTGAAGACTTACGTCATACTCGGGGTATCTGACGATACAGCTTACACTGTTTCCGTTTTGGTACGCCTTGACGCTGTCGGGATAGTTGCCGAATATTTCGCACATAACCTGAACCAAGTGCTGAGAATAGAAGAAAAATCCGCCGTAGTTGTTCACAAGATTTACGGGCGCTCTTAAAAATCCGCCGAAAACCTCGCCGTACGTCTTTTCCCTGACCGCCTTTGCCAAAGCCTTGACTTCGTCGGTCAACACACAGCAGGAGCCGCCGCAAACGGGTACGCCGTTCTTTTCAAGCTCTGCCATAAATTCTATGGCGTCCTCCTCGCTGTTGGTTATAGGCTTGTCGATGAACATAGGAATTTTACTTGCTATGTAGGGCTTTGCGTACTTGTAGTGGTTCTCTCCGTTTCTGGCGGTGATAATAAGGGCATCTATCTTTCCCACGAAGGCGTCGTAACTATCTGCCGCAGGAATTTTGAATTTCTCATAAATTCTGTCGGTCGCCTCTTTTTCTTCGCTGAATACTCCGACGAATTCAACGTCGGTAACCAATTTCTTATTTAAAACGAAATCTATAAACGTGTCGGCGTGTGAATTTTCACAACCGAGAATTGCTACCTTAATCATATTTACCTCACTTAAAACTCTTTGGAAAGGGGATTTTGTGCGTGAATCGTTTCGATAACGGAAATTACCTTCGCCGCCATTTCGGGTGTAACGGTAAGGGGTGTGCCGAATTTAATTCTGTTGTACATCATAGTGTAGTAGTCACGCACGGCAATGTCAAAGGACGTGCCAACGTGCTCGCCCGACTCATCGTGGGACACAAGCTCCTCACTGCAATAGGTGGGCAGATGGTCGGGAAGCTTTATAGACTCGTAAATAGGCGCTCTTTCGGGATTTTCTCCGTCAACGATATACTTCGTCTGATACTTTGTGATAGTGGTCTTGTGAGTGCCTCGTGAGCCCTGAATCTTCACGTTGAAGTCACAGAAGGCGTCAAGAGAGGATATCTCCACGTCAACCACGGGCTTACCCGGGGCGGTAAGAATTATCTTGGCATAGTCGTCGGCGTCACCGCTGGTAAGACCTCTGTCAAGCTTGGAATATTCCACCTTGGTATTTTCGTCAAAGCCAAGAAATGCAAGGGCAAGACCGATGGGGTGAGGTCCTGTGTTATAGGCGTTTCCACCCATTCTGCTCTGCAAGGTCTGCCAGTCCCAACGGCGCGCAAAGCCGTTGAAGAATACGCTGACCTGCTTTATATCTCCTAACTTTCCGCTGTCGGCAAGCTCCTTTGCGTGAATGAAATAGGGCGCTAAAAACGACTGCTGGAATACGTTGAGCACCACTCCGTTGTCACGGGCGATATTGATAAGGTCACAGCACTCGTAGTAGTTGCGTGCAAAGGGCTTTTCTACGATTACGTTTTTTCCATGCTCCAAAAGGTCCTTTGTAATGGCATAGTGCATCTCCGAGAAGGAGGCGTTGACAACGAGGTCGATGTCGTCCCTCTTGAAAATATCTCTGTAATCGTCCGAGGTATCACAGCCCGGATATTCGCTTTTTGCTATCTTCGCGCGCTCCTCGTCCTTTTCTATAATAAGTGCAACGTCAAAAAGGGTGTTGTCCTCACTCTTGAAAAAGCGTCCGTGAATGTTTCTTCCGCTTCTTCCCTGACCGATTATTGCTATTTTTAACTTTTCCATGGTATTACCTCCATACCTTTTTTTCCATTATACAATAATAACTTAGGATAGTAAATGCAAAAAATGCCATAAGATATTGCAAAAAATGTATTTGTGTGTTAAAATGTAACCGAGGAAGGAGTGAAGAGAATGGATATACTCAACTATTACGAGCATAGCGATGAAAAAGTATATTTTAACCACGTAAAAAAGATAAACCAATCCCAGAGCGAATACACTCCTCATTCCCACGACGCCTTTGAAATAATCTTCGTCAAGAGCGAAAGCCTTGTGTATACCGTAGGGGGCAGAAGATATAAGGTAATGAAAAACGGGCTTATCTTTACCCGACCCTTTGACATACATTGTATATCCTTTGAGAGCGGAAACGACTATGAAAGGTACGACCTCCTCTTTGACACCAGCCTTATGCCCGACTATATTCTGAAAAAGATTCCCCGTGACCTGCACACCGTAAGCTTTAATAACAACAAGGGGATAGTTTCCATATTCGAGAAGATGGACTATTACTGTGAGAAGCTGAAGGGTGACGCTCTGGGGCTTGTCCTCTCCAATCTCATTCAGGAGATAATTATAAACATTTCTCTTGAAGCAGAGGACTCTGCCGACGAGGTCTATTCCTCTGCCAACAGTCTCGTCAGCGACGCTATCAATTATATAGACAATAATATATGTACTGTTTCGTCGGTGGAGGAGATATGCCGTGAGCTTTATATAACCAAAAGCCACCTGCACCACCTTTTTGCCAAGCACCTGAAAACCACCCCGAAAAAATACATAACGTCAAAGCGCCTTGCTCTTGCCCAAAGGGAGATTTTTATGGGCGCAAGACCCACCGAGGTATATGAGAGGTGTGGCTTTAGTGAGTATTCCACCTTTTACAGAGCCTATTGCAGCTTCTTCGGGCGACCTCCCTCAATCAAGCCAAGGCAGGATAATATTCTTATCACTCACGATAACACACCGAGAAAGACTCCGTAAACAAAAAGGGCTGTAAAAACTCGTTAGAGTTTTTACAGCCCTTGACTTTTAAGGAGATAGGAAAAAATGCCGTGAATGGACAAACTGAAGCTCGTCGCCGTACAATTCTAACGGGCATGAGCGGGGGATTTTTGCCGTGAAGCGTTTCGCGAAACGAGCAAAAATTCAAGCCATACAGGAAGCGTAGCCGAGCAGGTGCGAGGCTTA
>JAZSLY010000085.1:0-30354 GCA_045535585.1 Eubacteriales bacterium | reverse complement strand
AAGAACGCCCACCAGATCGCCCGCCGCGGCATCATGCAGTCCCCCGAAGGACGCCATGTGCTGCTGGGTCTGTCGGTGGAGGAGAACCTCCGCGTGGGCGCACATACCCTAAAGACCTGTGAGAAGGACGGCGTTAGGCTCAGCGCCAAGCAGCAGCTTAGCGACAACTTCGAGCGTGTCTATCAGCTCTTTCCCCGTTTGAAAGAGCGCGCCAAGCAGCCCTCGGGTACACTCTCCGGCGGCGAGCAGCAGATGCTTGCCATCGGCCGTGCGCTGATGGGCAGTCCCCGTATGCTGCTGCTGGATGAGCCTTCCCTGGGTCTGGCCCCGCTGCTGATCGTGGATATTTTCGAAGCACTGCAAAAGATCCGTCAGGAAGGCACCACGATCCTCATCGTGGAGCAGAACGCTCTGGCAACACTGAAGATCGCCGACTACGCCTACGTGCTGGAGCTGGGCAAGATCCGTATGCACGGCCCTGCTCAGGAGCTGATGCATGATGAGCGGCTCATCGAGGCGTACTTAGGCGGCTGAGAAACACTGTAGTACCTCTCAGGCATGAGAAAAAATATGATGAAAAAAGGAGATCACAACATGAAGAAGTTCCATAAGCTTTTTGCGCTGGTTCTGGCGCTGGTCATGGTTCTGAGCCTGGCCGCTTGCGGCAGCGATGGCGGTGCTGCTACGGAAGAGCTCAAGGGTGTTACCGAGGACACCATTCTGGTGGGCAACACTGCCGGTACGACCGGTGCACTGGCCACCATTGGCGGTCCCTTTAACATCGGCATCGAGGCTGCATTCGCTGCCTATAACGCCGAGGGCGGCTTCAACGGCAAGTCCGTCAAGCTGCAGCATTATGACGATGGCGGCGTGGCTACCCAGTCCGTTACGCTGACTAGCAGCTGATCCACGAGGACGAGGTCTTCGCCATCGTGGGCAACTTCGCCTCCAACTGCGTGGCAGCCAACCTGCCCATCATCAAGGAAGCCAACGTCCCCATGGTCTACGCCGCTGCCGGTAACAACGAGCTGCTGAATGAGGCCGCTGAGGGCGCTGACAGAGGCATCTTCCCCGTCCAGCCCCTGAACTTTACCGAGGGCAGAATGCTGATCCTCCGTGCCTTCGCTCCTGCTGCCTCCGGTGGTCTGGGCGGCACCAAGGTTGGCGTGCTGACCAACACGGTGGAAGCCAGCCAGACGATCCTCAAGGGTATCGAGGCTGAGGCTGCCGACCTGCCCGATGCACAGAAGGGCGCCATCACCTATCAGAACGTTACCTCCACCGACTTCTCCGCCGCTGTCAACGCGCTGAAGAATGCCGGCTGTGATGTGGTGGTTCTCGGCGTCATCGGTGCCGACTTCACCTCTGCACTGACCGCTATGGCCAACGCCAACTACTATGTCCCCGTTCTGACCTCTTATAACAACGCCAATGCCGGTATCCTCAACGATGCCGCTACCACGGTGCTGATGGATCAGTACGCCGATGTGCTGACCAACATCCCCATCTATGCTCAGGCATGGCTGGACATCACCTCCACCGAGTATTTCTACACCAATCCCGACAGCGCCCTGTTGAAGGGCTATGAGGCTCTGGGTCTTGCTCAGCCCGGCGTGGGTATGCCCGGCTTCAAGGAGGAGTACTGGGCTGTTGCCGAGCAGATCTTTGCTTACTGCACCGAGCAGGGCATGGACAATGCCTTCGCCATGAGCTATGACTCCTACGCACTGGCCGGCTACATCGCAGGCGACCTGTTCTGCCAGGGCCTGAAGGAGCTGCAGGCACAGGGCAAGGAGCTGACCCGCGCCAACTATGTGGACGTGCTGGAGAGCAAGGAGTATCAGGTGGCCATGGCCGACAAGATCTCCTTCGCCAACGGTATGCGTTCCGGTGTCCAGTCCTTCGCACATGCAATTTCCTAGTAAATAAAAATCAGGAATCGGTTTCCCGATTCCTGATTGTCATTTCACCGTTATTATGCAGTCAAACACCGGCGCGCCGTCCTTTTTGCCCTCGACGTAGTAGCCGTTTTCGGTTTTCTTTCTGTAAAGCTTCACTTCGTCGCCGAAGTAGGTCTGGGACGCAAAGGATATTTGAATTTCATCAAATTCTAGTTCCTTCATTTCCTCAAGCTCAAAGGTATTGAGCGCCATTCTCAAATATGACACGTTGTTGGTGTGCCCGTTGGGGTCAAGCTCGGTGAAGCGTATTTTATGAACGAAAGCAAGGTCGGCGTCCTCCGTCTTTTCGTAGCTTCTGACGAACTCCCCTGCCCCGCTTCTGTCCTCTCGGTGAAGCATATCGTGGGGGTAACACACCGAGTCCGTCCGCCTTAACTTAAAGGTGTCACAGTCAAGAACGCACCATTGACTTCTGCACGCAACAAGCATTTCTCCGTTACGGCTTACCGTGTAATCACGCTCAAAGCGGATTCGGTCAACCGTGGTAGGCCAGGTCTCAAATTCAAGCACGTCGTCAAAGCGAGGACGGGAGTATATCTTCAACTTGATTTTGGTAATTATCCAAAATGCATTGGACTTTTTGCGCATATTGTCGGCATCTACGCCCATTTCAAGAGAATGTGTGCCCGTCATATCCTGAAGGTAGGTGACGATACTGTCGGGGGTCATATTATAGCTTACGTCCACCTCGGAAAACTTGACCTTGTGGTTTATTTTATAGGTGTTGTTCATATCCTTTTCTCCTATAAGCCAAAGGCTTACCCAAGTAAAACGTCAACCACGAGCATAAGACAAAAGCCTGCAAGGAGTGCGTAGGTTGCACCTCTTTGAGAGCCGTGTGCGTGGGTTTCGGGTATCATCTCGTCGCTGATGACGTAGAGCATAGTACCGCCTGCAAAGGCAAGAGCAAAGGGAAGCACGGCGCTGGAAATGCTGACCGCAAAATAGCCGAGAAGCGTTCCTACAACCTCTATAACTCCCGTGGCAATCGCAATCAGGAAAGCGCGCATATTGCTGACGCCCGAGGCAAGCATAGGACCGATAATGACCATACCCTCGGGGATATTCTGCAAGGCTATACCGAGAGCTATGGTAAGCGCCTCAGCAGCGTTTCCCGTGCCGAAGCCAACGCCTGCCGCAATGCCCTCAGGCAGATTGTGTATAGCGATTGCAATAACGAAGAGTAGCACGCGGTTTATTTCCACCTTGTTATTCTTGTGCTCCTCGGTATCCACCCCTGCAATACGATGAAGGTGGGGCACTAATTTGTCGATAAGGTTTACGCAAAACGCACCGCAGAAAACGCCTATGATGCACACTAAAAGCGGAAAGCTCTTTGCGTATTCAAGAGACGGCAGAATAAGGCTTATTACCGATGCGGCAAGCATAACGCCTGCGGCAAAGGACAACACCATATCGCTGAATTTATGGCTGATATTCTTAAATATAAATCCAAGTATTGCACCGAAAACCGATGCTCCGCCAACGCCTATGGCAGTAAGAAAAACTATTTCCATATTTACCTTTTTCTGCTCCTTCATTTTTTAATAATTTTACAACACCCATATAAAAAAGTCAATAGGCTCAATTCATTTTACCGCATATTTTACTTACGGCAGACAGCACCTTGTCGCATTGTCTGCGGGTATTAAAGTATCCCACGCTAAGCCTGAATGCGCCGTCGTAATCGGGGTTAAGACCCGACAGTATTCGGTGAGCAAGGGGTGCGCAATGGTATCCCGCCCTGCCCACAATTTCATATTCGTCAAGCCTTTCGGCAAGTGCCTCCGACGGCATATTCTTAATATTAAAAAGAACGATGGAATTTGCATTGACCCTCTCGTTGAGAAGCTGTACCTTTGGTATTACCGACAGCCCCGACAGAAGTGTATGGCGCAGAGTGCGCTCGTGTTCAGCTATGGCGTCAATCCCCTCGTGCATAATAAACCTTGCGCCCTCTCCCATAGAAATAGCACCGGGTAAGCCCACCGTGCCCGCCTCCAGCCTTTCGGGAAAGGTTTCGGGCATTCCCTGAGAGCCCGACAGAATTCCGCTGCCACCCGTGATAATGGGCGTAACGTCGCCCGAAAAGCCCTCTCTTATTGCAAGAAAGCCCGTGCCCATTATGCCGTAAAGCCCCTTATGTCCCGAGGATGCAAGAATATCTACGCCGAGGAGTGAGAGGTCTATTTGACTGCTTCCAATGCCCTGAGATGCATCGAGAAGCACCGTAGCGCCCCCTGCGTGTGCCATATCCGCAAGCTTCCTTACAGGCAGTACCTTTCCCGTGGTATTAGAGGTATGGGTCAGCACGAGTAAGTCTATTTTCTCCTTTGCCAACAGCTTTTTCAGGGACGAAGTTATCACTCTGTCCTGCTCGGCGTCGGTGTCTAAAAAGTGAACGGTGTGCCCCTCGCTTCTCAAACGATAGAGGGGTCGAAGCACGGAATTGTGGGCAAATCTGTCCACGGCTATTGACATTTTCCCCTTTGCCAAGCCGAGAATTGCCATATTCAAGGCATAGGTGGCGTTGTATGTAAAAACAATATTTTCGGGTTGCGTGCCCACGAGAGTGGACAGAGCAAGTCTTGCGCCAAACAATGCGTCGGCGCATCCAAGTGCAGATTTCGACCCGCTTCTGCCCACGTTGAAGCCGTATTTTTCAATGGCGTTTTTTGTTGCCCTCAAAACGCTCACGGGCTTTGGATAGGACGTAGCCGAATTGTCCATATATATCATTATATCACCTCCTTATCAGTTGATTTTATAGCCTGCGGAGCGAAGGAGAAGAAGTACCTCATCCTTTTTTCTTCCCCTGACGAAGACCCCGTAGCTACACCCCTCACCCATACTCCGCCCCACGCTCTTTCCGACGGTGGAGGCAATGCCGTTGTCGTCTAACAGTCTCTTTGCCTTTTGAGCATAGGTGATGGTGCCTAAATCAAGAAAAAAACCGTCGTTTTCTCTCAAAAGATCCACTCCTTTCTATCCCATACTATTCATCTCTCAATCCGTCTGTTAAGTCGGGGGAGCGAGAGTGAAAATATTTTTTTATAAAATCATATTTTTTTACAAAAAATCATTTACAAAATACCTTTTAATATGTTATCATAATATATAAAGAAGAAAGAATTGTGAGAAAAGAGGTACGGCGTATGACTGCAATTAAAGAGTTTTTTTCATTTACTCTGAGCCAGTTTGCATCAATAGGCATAAACGATATTATTGACATATTGGTAATATCGGTACTCTTTTATTACATTTTACTCTTCATCAGAGACCGACGTGCAGGTAAGCTTGCGCTGGGAATAGTTCTTTTGTTTGCACTTTTGGGCATAAGCTCGATTTTCCAGTTCAACGTGCTGACCTACGTATTGAAAAACATCGTTCAGGTAGGACTTCTGGCGGTCTTTATCATTTTCCAGCCCGAAATTCGCTCTATGCTTGAAAAGATGGGTAACGAGTCGGTAAAGAACCTCAGCCTTCGTGACAGAGAGGGTGGCAACGACGAAGCAAAGAAGGCGATAGACACCCTTTGCACCACCGTTCAGGAGCTTTCCGCCTTGAAAACAGGCGCACTCATCGTAATTGAGCGAGGCACGAAGCTTGGCGACACTATCAAGACGGGCGTTATAATCAACGCCGATATAAATACCTTCCTTCTCAAAAACATATTCTTTGACAAAGCGCCTCTCCACGACGGTGCGGTAATCATAAAGGACTACCGTATTCACGCCTGCGGATGCTTTTTGCCCCTTTCCTATAACACCAACATTATCAGAAACGTAGGCACGCGTCACCGTGCCGCAATAGGAATGAGTGAAAACAGCGACGCGCTGGTTATCGTGGTTTCCGAGGAAACGGGAACTATCTCGGTAGCAATGGGCGGAGAGCTGACCCGTGACTTTACGGGCGACTCGCTGAAGGCTTTGCTTTTAAAGGAGCTCGTTGGCGAGGAAAAGGAAAAGAAGCACGGAAAAATGCTTTTCACAAAAAACGCAAAGAATAAGAAGGGAGAAAAGGAACAGTGAAAAAATTAGACACTCAAGGCTCGCCTGATTTTTCTCATAGCTCTACTCTTTTGAAGATAATTTCCGTTCTTTGCGCTCTTCTTCTGTGGTTCTACGTTTCGGCGGTGGAGAGTCCTAATTCCGAAAAGACCTTTGACGGAATTAATATAACCCTGAAAAACCGTGACCTTCTCTCGAGTGAGGCAGGTCTTGCCATAGTTTCCGACGCTGACTACCGTGCAGACGTAGTTCTGTCGGGAAAGAGAAGCGTTCTGAACAAAATCGACTACTCCGAGATAATTGCCACGGTTGACCTGTCGGGCATAAAGGAGGCAGGTCAGTATGAGCTTCCCGTAAAGATTTCGGCGCCCACGGGTACGAGCATTGCTTCGGCAACCCCGGGATACGTTTCCATTACGGTGGATACGCCTATCTCTGCTCCCTTTGAGCTTGAAGCAGAGATAAATTACAGTAATCTCCCCTCCTCCTATGAGCTTGGCGACTACCGAATAGTTGGTACTCATGGCAAGGAGCTTAAGACGGTTACCGTAACGGGTCCCAAAACGGAGCTTGAAAGAATTGCAAGGGTTGTGGCAAGGGTTGACCTTGGCTCTATAAACGCAAGTGCCGAAGCAAGAACCAATCTTGTGCTGCTTGACGCAAACGACGACGAGATGCCCACAAGCAATATCACCCTTACCACCAAGACGGTAATCGTAAAGCAACCCGTCTATATCACAAAGACAGTACCCCTGTCGGTTTCTCAGGCAAATAACACCTTCCTCGATAACCAGATTTCCTTTAAGATAAATCCCTCGACCATTGAGGTTAAGGGTGACCCCAAGGTGCTTGAAAAAATCACCTCCCTTCCCCTTGACCCTATCAACGAGCGTGAAATAGGTACTTCCCTTGTGACAGAGGTGGTAACGCAAATTAAGCTTCCCGACGGTATAGAGCTTCTCTCACCTAACACCACGGCTACCATAAAGGCAAGTGTAAGCGGAGTGCAATGCGAAAGAATAAAGGTTACCGAAGATAATTTGAGAGTAATAAACAACAGTAACAAATTTTCTGTTAACGTTATCTCCCTGCCTGAAACCGTAACAGTGATAAACGCCTCCAATAAGAAGGTTACGAGGGACGACGTCTATTTTGAAATTGACCTTGAAAGCTACACCAACGCTATTAAATACACGGTTATGGTTTCGCCAAGGTTTAAGGATAATCACCCATGGGCGTATTTCCCCGACGAGAGCTATACCCTGACCTTTGAATTATCCGAAAAATAGGTGTAAAATGGATATACTTGTCAGAAATATTATTTGCTCGTTAAACGAAACGGAGAGTGAGGCTATTGCCTCGGCTCTCCGTTTTAACAAAATTGAATATGAAAGCTTCCGTGTTTATAAAAAATCTGTTGATGCGAGAAAGCAAGCAGACATCAAGTTTTCTATAACCGCCCTTGTTACGCTGAAGGAGGGCATACCCGTCCCCTCGCTTCCGAACGTGACTCCGTTTTCCTCTCCCGCTTATCCAAGGGAGAATATGCTGGGCGTGCCGAAGAAGGAGAAAATGCACCCCTTGATCGTTGGCTTCGGTCCCTGCGGAATGTTTGCAGCTCTGATTTTGGCAAGGCTTGGATACGAGCCCGTAGTCATAGAGCAGGGTGAGGCGATAGACGATAGAGAAAAAAGTGTGTCGGACTACCTTGAAAAAGGACGGCTTAACCCCCTTTCAAACATTCAATTCGGCGAGGGCGGCGCAGGCGCGTTCTCCGACGGCAAGCTTATCACAAGAGTCAACGACGACAGAACGTCATTTATCCTGAACACTCTTCACGCCCACGGAGCTGACCGTGACATTCTGACTCAGGCAAAGCCACACGTTGGCACAGACGTTTTGAGACGGGTGGTAAAAAGCATAAGAGAAGAGATAATTTCCCTTGGCGGTAGAGTACATTTTTCCACGAAAATGACGGATTTAAAGCCCCTCTCCGACGGGGTTGAAATAGAGATAAACAACGCTGAAAGGCTGTGGGCGCCAGCTCTCTTTTTAGCGACGGGACATAGCTCCCACGATACCTACAAAATGCTGATAGAAAAGGGCTTTGACGTTGTAGGCAAGGACTTTTCGGTAGGTGTAAGAATAGAGCACAGAAGAGAGGACGTAGAGCGCTCGCTCTATGGAAAATACGCAGGACATAAAAATCTGCCCTCCGCCGAATACTCGGTGTCTCACAGAGAGGGTGGACGTGGTGTCTATTCCTTCTGTATGTGCCCGGGCGGTCTTGTAATGGCGTCGGCGTCCAGCGAAGGCGCAATAGTCACCAACGGAATGAGCTTTAAGGCGAGAAACGAGGAAAATTCCAACGCCGCTCTGGCGGTGTCGGTGCTTTCCTCCGACTATGATTTCTCACCCCTTAACGCAATAGAATATCAAAGAAAAATTGAGCGCGAGGCTTGGGAAATAGCCCGTGACAACAGAGCACCTGCTCAGCTTGTGTCGGACTTCCTTGACGGCAGGAGCACCACCGCATTCAAGAGCGTGCGCCCCTCCTACCCTCACGGCGTCGTTGGATGTAATCTTGAAAATGCTCTCCCCTCGGGCGTCGTAGCTATGCTTCGTCAGGGGTTGAGAAGATTTGCCCGAAACCACTCCTTCTTTTCTATTCCCGACGGAGTCCTGACGGGCGTTGAAACGCGTACCTCCTCCCCCGTAAGAATAGAAAGAACGCCCTCCCTTGAAGCAGTAGGCTTTAAGAGGATATACCCCTGCGGTGAGGGTGCTGGCTGGGCAGGCGGTATTACCAGTGCTGCTCTCGACGGATTGAGGGTAGCGGAAAGTTATATTCTTGGAGAAAATTATGGTAAATGAAGGTATAGTTTTAAAGCTTGACGGTGAATTCGCAACTGTTGGCGTAAAGCAATTAAGCGCCTGCGACACCTGCCGTGCACAATGCTCGGGGCATTGTGACAAGGCGACGACGATAGAAACGGTGGTTAAAAACACCCTCGGCGCCAAGGTGGGCGACAGAGTGGAGCTATATTCCAGAACCTCCACCGTAATCACCTTTGCCATTGAGGTTTTCGTGATGCCCCTTGTGCTTGCGATTTTAGGGTATCTTATCCCCTATCTCCTTAATGCATCGTCAACCGTCAGCGCAATATGCGCGATATCGGGCTTTATCCTTTCCTTCGTTATTTTGAAAATACTCCACGGAAAGAGGAAAAGCTTTGACACAATAATTATGAAGAGGATAATAGAATGAACGGTCTTGAAGAATTTTTTGTTGCCACTCTTGACAAGCTTCAAATTGAATATAACGTATATCACCACGAAGCAAAATTCACCGTAGAGGAAAAGGAAGAGCTTGACCGAGAGCTTGGAATTCGCGGTAAGCATTGCAAAAACCTACTCCTCTGCGACAGAAAAATGACAAATTTCTATATGTACGTAATGCCCTTTGAAAAGAGCTTTCGCACCTCCGTGGTGTCAAAAGAGCTGGGCTCATCCAGACTTAGCTTTGCGCCCGAAGAAAAGCTTCTTGAAAAGCTTCGATGCAGGTCGGGGTCGCTGAGCTCACTCCTTCTCATCTTTGACGAGGAGGGGGAAATCACTCTGGGGCTGGACCGAGAGCTTCTTGACTGCGAGGAGCTGTGCTTTCACCCTGCAATCGACACCGTAACGATAACCTTTAAGACCCGCGACTATCTTGAAAAATTTCTGCCGAGCATCAGGCACACACCTATAATAGTAACCGATAAGACAGTCACGGAATAGTATATTATCGGGTGATATTATGAACGAAAAAGAAAAAGACTCCGAGACCGTCGGGGTCTTTTTTTGGGCTTACGTCTGGCTGAAAAAGGACGGTTCCCCAAAGGATAGCAACGAAGCCTTTTTGAAAAGAATGAATATACAAGAAGAGAATATTCTTTACTCTTCGGAATTCACGAATACTCTTATTTTACGAATAAATACGGAAACGATAGAAACGTTTCTGACGGACAGCGCATTTGAGGGGTGGTCGCCCTACGATTTTGAAGTGCCGAAGAAAAGCGGATACGATGCCATAATTCCTCAAATAAACGCCATTCCCATTATTTCCGAGGAGATAGAGGAGGACGTTAAGATAGGTGTAATATCGGCAGAAAACAGCACCTTTGACAAGGGCGCCATAAGCCTTAAAGGGCTTGACATTACAACTCTCCCCTCACCTCTTCCGCCTAAGGTAAGTCCTCATCCCACCGCCGTTTTAAGTGAAATCGTGGGTAGGCTTGTAGAGGTTGACGGGACGACGCTTTCCGGCCTTGCCAGAGGAGCCAGTGCCTTTTTCTATTCTGCAAAGACTGCAAAAAACGTATACCAGGCAATAGAGAAAATGCTGTCACTTGGGGTCAGGGTGATAAATTACAGTGCAGGGATAGTAACGGAAGGCTATTCACCGTTTGATATGCAGATAGACCGATTGATTGAAGCAGGAAACTTCCTTTTTGTGTGCTCATCGGGGAATGACGGCGTTCTTACAAGTCCAGCAAAGGCAGAAAACGCCCTTGCCTGCGGAAACGTCGTTACGAAGGACTATCCGAACACACCTCTTTCACCTCCCTGGTCGGTGTGGTGTCCCTCTCCCGACTCCTGCTCAGGCTTCGGGTATACCCCCACCCTCGTGCATAAGCCCGACGTGGTAGCCCCCGGGGCTTTCGTAGGCTACGGAGACAGAGTGGGGGCAAACTTTGAAAGCTTTGGCACAAGCTTTGCTTGCCCTTGGGTCAGCGCTGTTGCCGCTCGAATCATCGGGATAACAAACGGCAAATACACCTACCTTACAGTAAAGGGAATTATACTTCTGTCGGCGTCAAACGAGAGAATAACGCAGGATAATAACCCTCCCGTCAGCGACGGCATTTTGGAAAAGAGTGGCTTTGGAATGATAGACGTGGAGAGAGCACTTGACGTGGCAAAAAGCGCCGTAATTTACGAGGGCAGGCTGACGGGTAACGAGACCCTTGACCTTCCTCCAATTTGGGAAAAGCTGATTTTTATTTATGAAAAAAGCGGTGACGAGCCCATAGTGTCTTTAGGAAGCCAAGAGTATTCTCTGATGGGGCAAAACGCCGTAGTGATAAAAAAAGAAGGCTCAAAGGAGAATTCTCCTTTGAGCCTGTCGGGCAATAGCGGTACTCGCTTTTCGGTGGTCGCCATTTAGGCAACCTTGTTTTCGATATGCTCGACCCGTCGTTCAAGTCCGTGCTGTAAAAGCTCCAGCCCCGTCACACGCTCCAATAGCTTATTGTGGCGGTCTACCTTTTCTTCAAGCTGAGTCAAGCGGTATTTGACAATTTTCTGTGAGGAAATAATTCCACCAAAAGAGCCGATTGCCGTGCCTATAAGGCTGATTATTGCAATAATTACCGTGTCACTCATCACATTCTCCGTCGCTTTCCGCCCTTGCCATATCAAGAGAGGTCTCTGCGAATATGTAAGCAATGAGAGTTCCGCTGGAGGTGATAAGCGCTACGATAGTAGTGACGTCGTTTTCGGGCATTTTCAAAAGCACCAATATAGGCGCGATAAAGCCTGCCACACCTGCCCAGAATTTACGGGAGGTAAGCTTTTGATACCATATGTTTTTGTTCATTTTTCTCTCCTTTTAATACTGTGTTACGCCTTTGCAATACTATTATATACTGAAATTTACTGACATTCAATGACGTAAATTTTGCCTTGTGTTTTTCGGCGTTATGTGATATAATTTCATTGCTATGAATAGAATTGAAAAGATAATCAAAAACACCCAATCAATGTGGGACGAATTAAAAAAAGAAAAACCGCCCGTGGTCCTTTACGGAATGGGGGACGGCGCAGTAAAGCTTCTGAAAATTTTAGAGGGGCTTGGAGTGGAATGTGCAGGCGTTTTTGCCAGCGACGATTTCGTCAGGCATCAAAGCTTTATGGGCTTTACTGTAAAAAAGCTTGAGGAGCTTGAAGAGGAGCTTGACGGCTTCACCGTACTTTCCGCCTTTGCCACAAGGCTTGACGAGGTTATGGAGAATTTCGTCAAGATAGCAAAGCGCCACCCCTTGAAGATACCCGATATAAACGTGTCGGGAGCGTGTCAGGAGGTGTTTGACAACGCCTTTGCAAAGACGCATAAGGACAGAATAGCCCGTGTATACGACGCTCTTGACCCCTTGGGGAAGGAGTTTTTTGAGGCGCTCATTCTCTACAAGATGACGGGGGAAATGTGCTATCTTGATAAAATCGAGTCCTGCCGACAAAGAGAGGTGCTTCCCTACGACAGAGAGCGCATTTACACCTTTGCCGACTTTGGTGCATATACGGGTGACACCATTGAGGAAGCAACCCTTTTATACCCGAATTTAAGAGAGGCGGCAGGCTATGAGCCCGACGCACGAAATTATAAAAAGCTTGTTGCAAACTGTGAAAAGCTTAATATAAAGACGCACCTTTTTGAAGGAATGGTCTGGAACAAAAACGAAAGGCTTCTTTTGCGTGCAGGGGGTGCTATGAACACTATCGTCAAGGGTAACGTGGTGGAAAGCGACAACCTGCAAAAGAAAAAAGAGGTGTGGGTGGATGCCATTCGTGCCGACGACACCCTGCCATATCTCCCCGACCTTATAAAAATGGACGTGGAGGGGTGCGAGCTTGAAGCGATTGAAGGATGCCGTGAGACGATTGCCAAGTGTTCTCCCGTCGTCAGAGTATCCATTTACCACAATCACCGCCATATTTTTGAGGTGTTTGAGGCGTTGCACGAATTAAACCCCGACTACCGCTTCACCATTTCACAGAAGTGCCGATATATTCCTGCTTGGGATGTGGAGCTTGTTGCATACGAAAAGGAGATGTAAAAAAGTCCAGATCGTCAAAAACAAAAAATGTTAATTTTTCAGGCTTTGTGAGAAATTTTCTACAATAACTTTTAAGGTAAAAACTCAAAAATGAGTTTTTTGTGAAAAATATATTTGTTTTTGACTATGAACAAACCTCGCTACTGCCGTACATTTGTACGGCGACGAGCTTCGGTTTGTCCATTCTGAACATTTTTTCCTATCTCCTTAAAAGTCAAGGGTTTTAAAAACTCAAACGAGTTTTTACAGCCCTTTTTGTATGAAATAATATTATAAAAATCTGATAAGTGACAAAATCTCGCAATCGACCTCTGCAAGCTTTGCCTTAACGTCGCCGTATGACATAGCCTCGGTCTCAAAGGCAACCTCGTCGGAATCAAGGGAGATAACCTTGATATCGATAAGCTTTTCAACTGCCTCCTTGATAGCGGTGGTATCCTTGCCGCCGAGAGCAACGTAGTATCTGTCGCAGGTATCCTCGGGAGTTACGAAAACATCCTTATCGGTAAGCTCGGGAGCAGACCAGGAAACGTTGAGTGCGCCGCAGTTAACCACGTCAACGATGTCGGCAACCATTGCGGAAGCGGTGGGAAGCATACCTGCTCCTCTTCCGCAGAGAGTAACCTCTCCCACTGCGTTGCCGTTAATTGCAACTGCGTTGAAAACGTCGTCAATGCTTGCAATAACACGGGTCTTGGAAACGATGAAGGGAGCTACCATTACGCTGACCTTGTCCCCTACCCTCTTTGCTCTGCCAAGGAGCTTGATAGCAGAGTCAAGCTTTTCAGCGGTTGCTACGTCCTTATTTCTTATAGCACAGATGCCCTCCTTGTAAACCTCCTTGGCGTTTACTGCATAGCCGAAGGCGATATTTGCAAGGATACATATCTTACGGCAGGTATCAACGCCGTTGATATCGTCGGAGGGGTCACGCTCTGCATAGCCCTTTTCCTGAGCCGCCGCAAGAGCCGTGTCAAAGCTCTCTCCAAACTTGTTCATCATTGTAAGTATGTAGTTTGTAGTACCGTTGAGAATACCGCAAACGGAATCTATTTCGTTAGCTACAAGGCACTTGACAAGAGGACGGATAACGGGAGTACCACCACCCACGCTTGCCTCGAACATATATCCAACGCCGTTTTCGCGTGCAAGAGCGAGAAGCTCGTGACCGAAGGTAGCCACAACCTCCTTGTTAGAGGTAACCACGTTCTTGCCTGCCTTGAGAGCGGCGGCAGAGAACTCATAGGCAGGATGTGAACCACCCATACACTCTACCACAACCTGAACGTCAGGGTCGTTGATGATGGTATCAAAATCATGGATAACAAGCTTTTCCCAAGGAGTACCGGGAAACTCACGCTTATCGAAAATATATTTTACGTCGATATCTTCGCCGAGAGCACGGGCAAGCTTTTGGTTATTCATTCTGATAACCTCTCCTACACCCGAGCCAACTACGCCGAAGCCAAGGATAGCTACGTTTATCATATTGGACCTCCAAATTGATATATAATGTTAAGAATTAGTTAATTATACCACATATTATGACTTTTTTCAATAGCAAAAAAGACAAAAGGGCAAAAAAATAGGGCTGTTTTTAAAACAGCCCTTACTTTTTCATTACGCTCTTGTAACAAGGTCAGAACGGAGGCAACGAGAACAAACGTACATACTCTTATGTGTGCCGTTAACAACTGCCTTAACCTTTCTGATATTGGGCTTCCAAGTGCGATTTGTCTTTCTGTTAGAGTGAGAAACCTTCAAACCAAAGGCAACGCTCTTACCGCAGATTTCACATTTTGCCACTTTGCAGACACCTCCTACTTATGAAGCCGTTCCCATAACGGCATCCGTTTTCATTAACATTTGCAATTATAACACAAGTTTTAAATAAAATCAAGTAGTAATTTAAAAAAATCTGTTATATTTTATTATTTATTAGTTACCACCGTTTAATTTGCGGATAAATACGTCGATATCGTCGAGGTCTTCCTCTATTTTCTCGCCTTCTTCTTCGCTCTTTTCAGCCACAACGTCCTTCTTGTTGCCTGCGTTGAAGCCTGTTGCGATAACGGTGATCTTCATCTCGTCCTCGAGAGTTTCGTCGAAGGTAGCACCCCAAATAAGATTTGCTTCGGGATTAGCCTCAGACTTGATCATATTAGCTGCATAGTCGATCTCGTCAAGTCCGATGTCGGGAGATGCAGTAACGTTGAAGATGATACCCATAGCACCTGCGATAGTAGTTTCGAGAAGAGGGCTGGAGATAGCGTTGCGTGCCGCAACCTCTGCCTTGTCCTTACCCTTACCGCTACCAACGCCCATATGTGCAAGACCTGCGTTCTGCATAATTGCAGTAACGTCAGCAAAGTCAAGGTTTACGATACCGTCGATATTGATAAGCTCTGAAATGCTCTGAACACCGCGTCCGAGAACGCTGTCTGCAATCTCGAAAGCATTTGCAAGAGTAATTCTTGTCTCTGAAACCATTTTAAGTCTTTCGTTGGGAATAACAAGCAAAGCGTCAACGTACTCGCTGAGCTCCTTGATTCCTTCCTCTGCCTGCTGCATACGCTTGATACCCTCAAAAGCAAAGGGCTTGGTAACAACGCCGACAGTAAGTATGCCGCGGCTGCGTGCAGCCTTAGCTACGATGGGAGATGCGCCTGTACCTGTACCGCCACCCATACCTGTGGTAACGAATACCATATCTGCATCCTCGATTGCCTTGTTGATCTCGTCAAGAGATTCCTCGGCAGCCTTGCGTCCAACCTCGGGATTAGCGCCTGCGCCTCTGCCCTTGGTAAGCTTTTCGCCAATAACTATCTTTGTAGGAGCAGTTGATCTGCGAAGTGCCTGCTGGTCAGTATTGATAGCAATAAAGTCAATACCGCTGGCACCGGACTTCATCATTCTGTTGACGGTGTTATTTCCGCCGCCGCCCACTCCGACTACTTTAATTTTTACGAGAGTTTCTTCACACTCAAAAGGCATTTTATTATCCTCCTAATTTTACACTTTGTCATAGTAATATATATTGTAATATATTTTTCTGACTTTTGCAAGTTTTTTTTGAAAAAAACTTAATTTTTATATAAATTTACTAATTGGCAACATTTCCCGTAAATTTCACAAGCGCCTCGGAGCCGTTGGAAATATCGATTATACCCGTGGTGTCCTCCCAGATTTTGTTCTGCATCATACTGGAAAACAGCTTTATTTTATTTTCCGCGTTGCCAGACGTACCGAAGATTATTTCAAATCGGTTGTCGTACATAAGCCTTACGTCAAACTTGTCTCTTATGTCAATTTCGGTTATTTTGCTCAATAGGTCATATTCCTGAAGTCTGCCCGTTATCTCCTTCAAGGTCTCTCCCGTGCTCTCCTCCGTGAATACCACGTTTTCTCCGCATACACAGCGCTTTATTCCGTTAACGAGAAGCCTTGCACGGCGCTGACCGTCATAGCTTGGGTTGTCAACTATCTCAAGAACTCTGCCCGATGGGGAGAGAATAAAGGTGTCCTGACCGAGAGTGACGTAGAGTGCGTCCTCGTTTGCCGTAATTTCCACAACGAGCGTGTTGGGGAATTTCTTTTTCAGCTTGGCGTCGTCAATATAGGGAAACTCGTGAACGAGACCGCGTGACGCCGAATAGGTATCGTAGGTCAGAAGATTAGTGTCGTCTCCAAGATTCAGGAAGGCAAGGATTTCTTCCTCCTTATAGGGTGTGGAGGCGGTGACTCCGTTTATCACGACCTTATTTATATTAAACAGATGTAAAAACGCCATTATCAGAAAGAATACTGCTACAATACACACGAGAAAGACAGTAAAATATTTCTGGCTTCTGTTCTTTTGCTCGGCGCTTTTCTTTATTTCCTTTATTTTTTTATCATCAATCATTTAACCGTCTCCAAAAGGTTGATTACTTCATTATATATCTTGTCTAACGAATCGGAGATAGCAAGCTTTTTCATCGCATCCGACATTTTATGAAGTCTGTCATTGTCGAAAATAAGCTCCTCTATCCTATCCGCAAGCACCTCGGGGGTCAGCTCTGACTCACTGATAACCACGGCTCCTCCGCCTGCGCTTACCGCAACGGCGTTTTTGTACTGGTGGTTATTGGTTACGTTGGGAGAAGGAATGAGGATGGCAGGCTTGCCGAGAATAGCAAGCTCCGCCAAAGTAATTGCACCTGCACGGCAGATAACAAGGTCGGACGCCGCCATCTGCGACGGCATATCGTAGATATATTCCCTGACGCTTACGCCTTCCCTTTTGTCAAGCGAGCGTCTCTTTATTTCCTCCTCACGCACGCCCCACTCGTATGAGCCAACGGCGTGGGTATGGGAAAGGCGTCCCTTGAAGCGCTCGCTTTCAATAACGTCGAAAATATTGTTGTTTATAACCTTTGCGCCAAGGCTTCCGCCAAAGGAAAGAAGATAGGGCTTGTTCCCTATTCCAAGCTTCTCGCGCTCTGCCGAGTAGCTCATATTGAGGATATCGGGGTTGGTGGGGTTACCCACGAGGGTTATCTTGTTTTTATCACATTCGATGGCGTCGCGGGATTCCTCGAAGCTTATCATAACACGGTCCACCACCTTGGCAAGCATATTGGTGGTAACGCCGACAACGGCGTTTTGCTCGTGAATAAGAGTAGGTATGCCAAGACCTGCCGCCGCCTTCAATACGGGCCAGCTTACGTATCCGCCCGTGCCGATAACGGCATCGGGCTTGAATTCCGATATAATTTTTCTCGCCTTTATGGGTGAGGTTATGGCAAGGGTCAGGGCGCTTATATTTTTCAGAATACTTTTAGGCTTCAGGCTTCTTGCAAAGCCCTTTACGTCTACGTGATATATGGGAAAGCCCGCTCTGCCCACCAGTCTGTTTTCCATTCCGCTCGGTGTGCCGACAAAGGCAATGACGGAGTCGGGAGATTCTTTTTTTATTTTAGCGGCAATAGCAAGAGCAGGGTTAATATGTCCTGCCGTTCCGCCGCCCGAAATCAATACTCGCATATTATCAGCCTTTCTGCAAATATGAATATTTTGAGATATTTAATACGATACCCATTTCAATAAGCAGGGTGAGAAGTGACGTTCCGCCGTAGCTGAAGAACGGCAAGGAGATACCCGTACTTGGGAGAGTATTGGTAACGACCGCTATGTTGAGGAACGCCTGAATTGCCACCTGAGAAACGATGCCTATAACCACGAGGGAGGCATAGATACTGGGAGCGCGCTTTGCGATATACACGCCACGCCATACCAGCGCAATAAAGAGTGCGATTACTATAATGGCAAATACGAAGCCAAGCTCCTCACAGAGAATAGCAAAGATATAGTCGTTCTGCGGTTCAGGAAGATACATATGCTTTTGAGTGCTCTGTCCAAGTCCCACTCCCCAGAAGCCTCCCGAGCCTATGGCAAGGAGGGATTGCAGGGGCTGCCAACCGCCGTTCTGCGGAAAGTTTTCGGGGTGGAACCACACCTGAAAGCGCGCCTGAGCATGCTCCGAAACCGCAACGAATATTCCAAACAGTACCGCAAGCACACCGCCTATGGCAAATATATATTTCATAGACAGGTCACCGAAGTACATCAAAACGAGCATAAGACAAGCGATGATAAAAAGGCAGGAAAGATGTGGCTCAAGGTAAAGAGTCACCGCCATATATCCGCCCACGGCAATATAGGGCAAGAGCTGTCGCAAAAAATGTTTGCCTGCGTTTTTGCCCGAGCTGATATGCTCTGCAAAGAAAAGGATTATGGCAAGCTTTGCAAATTCGGAGGGCTGAATACTGATGCCACCCACGTTGAACCAACGCACCGCCGAGTTGGACTCTTCACCCAGAACGGGAACGAGAGCCATAGCAACCATTACGGCGACGAAGAAGAACATCTGCAAGCGCCTTATCCAGAGATAGTCCACGAAATAGGCGACGATAAGCATTGCAGAAACGCTGATGAGTACCCAGCGCACCTGCTTTACGGCAAAGAAATAGCTGTCGTCGTACTTGGTGTTAGCCCAGGCGTAGCTGGAGGAAAACACCATAACGGTGCCGATTGCAACGAGAAGCAATACTATAATAAGGAAGGGACGGTCAATGCCCGATTTAATTCTGACAAGCTCCCCTGCCTTTTCAGAAGGCTTTTCGGCAGGTTTTATTCTTTTGTGTTTAACTTTTTCTTGAGCCATTAGAGCCTCCTATTTATGTATTTAAAAGGCAAAATACGCCACGATGCACATAAGTGCCGTGAAGAGCGACGTGCCTATTACTATCTTGTTTTCGCTGTTGCCAAGCATTTCAAAATGGTGGTGTATTGGTGCCATTTTGAAAATACGCTTGTGAAATACCTTGAAGGAAAAGACCTGAAGCACAACGGACACCGCTTCAATTATATACCAGAGTCCTGCAAAAACGATGAGCACGGGTCGGTCAAAAAGGAAGGAAAGTCCTACCACGGTACCCCCAAGGAAAAGAGAGCCCGTGTCGCCCATAAATATTCTGGCAGGGTTGATATTGTAGCAAAGAAATCCGATAAGTCCACCCACTAACGCTCCACAAAGAGCACCCTCTGCCCCTCGTCCCGACATAATAGTCAAGGTTGAAAAGAGGACGGCAATTACCAGAGTGACGCTGGAGGCAAGTCCGTCTATTCCGTCGGTGAGATTTACGCTGTTTACAACGAAGGAAATAAAGACGGGCATAATCAGGTAGTAGAGCCAGCCAAGGTCAAGAGTCATATCGGTAAAAGGAAGGATAAGTGAGGTTGAGGCGTATCCAAGCCTTACCATCAATATAACGTATATTGCGGACACCGCAAGCTGCATTACAAGCTTTTCCTTTGCAGTAAGTCCCTGATTTTGTTTTTTTACAAACTTGGTGTAATCGTCAATAAAGCCGATAGCGCCGAAGGCAAGGCACATAAGGACGGTCGTGAGAACACGCATATCGCCCCTTGTTGCCGTGTCGTACACGGCGAAAATTAAGGTAATAAGCATCACGGGAAGAATAAAGAAAATTCCGCCCATCGTGGGAGTGCCCTCCTTGGACTTGTGCCAACGGGGTCCGATATCCAGTATTACCTGCCCCATTTTTATTCTCATAAGAAATGGGATAAATTTCTTCTCCAATAAAAATGTTATTACGAAAGAAGCAATAAGCGATATTGCAAAAATCACACCAACTGTCATTGTTTTTCTCCGTCTAATTTATTTTTCTAAATCTGATAAGGCAATAACTTCTTCAAGCTTCATAGAACGGCTGGCTTTAAAGAGCACCGTGTCCCCCTCCCGCAAGTCGTTCTTCAAGGCGTCGGCAAGGGAGTCCTTCGTGTCGAAGTGATACGCTGTAACCCCTTTGTCTCGGGCTGTGCCACAGGTTATCTCCGACAGCTTGCCCACGGTATATAGGGCATCAACTCTAACCTCTGCCGTCGTCTCGCCCACCTCGGTATGTAGCTTCGCTGAGTGCTCTCCCAGCTCCAGCATATCCGAAAGCACGGCTATCCGCCTGCCCGAAAACTCGGACAGCATTTTAAGAGACGCCTTCATAGATTCCACGCCTGCGTTGTAGCAGTCCTCTATGACTCTTATCCCTCTTTTTACGTAAATATTCTGTCTCATTCCCACGGGCTTGTAATGGAGAAGCCCCTCTTTGATTTTGTGGATATCGATATTGTTAATCAGTCCCACCGCAACGGCAAAGAGAGAATTCATCACGTTGTGTCTGCCGATGCAGGTAAGGGAAACGACCCCCTCAAAATCCTTTGTATGCAGGGTGTAGGAAACTCCCCTCTCCCCCATTTCTATTTTGTCCGCCCATACGTCGAGCCCCGGAGTCAAGCCTACTCTTACCACCTCGAAATCTCCCGACACGCCCTCCAAAAGCGGCTCGTCGCCGTTTATTATAAGCTTGCCTCCCGATTTTAGTGAAGCGAGTATTTCAAGCTTTGCGTCTCTTATTCCCTCACGGCTGCCGAGGTTTTCGATGTGGGAGTGACCGATATTGGTGATTATGGCGATATCCGTATCCACAAGGGACGCAAGGTGCGCTATCTCCCCCTTGTGATTCATACCCATTTCGCACACGAGGGCTTCTGTGTCCTCGGTGGCAGAAAGAAGGGTCAGGGGTACGCCGATATGGTTATTAAGGTTGCCCTTGGTGTAGGTGGTATTATACGTCGTTGAGAGCACCGAGGACACCATTTCCTTGGTGGTGGTCTTTCCTACGCTTCCCGTCAGCGCCACCGAAATCCGTGGCTTTACGACCTCGCGCGTCATATGCTTTGCAAGGGCGGACATCGCTTCAAGTGCGTCACCTACCACTATCAAGGGGTAGGAAATATCAATAAAGCGTTCTGCGATAGCGCCCGCTATCTTCCCTTCAAGCGAGGGTAAAAAGTCGTGTGCATCAAACCTTTCGCCCCTCAAAGCGACGAAGAGGTCTCTCTCTTTTGCTATTCTGCTGTCGGTACAAATATCAAATGCAACCCTGTTGCCGTCGCCGTGAAGGTCGCCGTCAACTATCCTTGCTATTTCTTCAAAAGTAATGCCTACCATACCGTCTCCGTTTATACCTTTTTGTAGTTTTCCACAACTATTTCGTATTCGGAAAATCTGTGCTTACCGAGGGTGTCTATTTCATACTCCTCGTGTCCCTTACCGAGACAGAGGATAACGTCTCCCTTTTCTGCTATCGACAGAGCGTAGAGGATTGCCTCCCGTCTGTCAGGAACAACCTTGTAATTATCCTTTTTAACGCCCTCCAAAATATCCTTGATAATGGCGTCTTTGTCCTCACTTCTGCTGTTGTCGGAGGTGATTATCGCAAGGTCGCACATTTCCGTGGCGATGCTTCCCATTATGGGGCGTTTGGTTCTGTCTCTGTCCCCTCCGCAACCGAAGAGTGCAATTATTCTGCCTTCCGCAAACGCCTTTACGGTGTTGATTACGTTCACCATAGCGTCGGGGGTATGGGCAAAGTCTATAATAACGCTATAAGGTGCGTCGATATCCACTCTGTCAATTCTGCCCTGAATTCTGTGGGTACGCTCAAAGCCCTTTACTATTTTATCATAGCTTACGCCAAGTGTCAATGCAACCGAGGCGGCGGTCATAGAATTATATACCGTGAAGGTGCCGGGGATATCCACGCGTACTCGGAAAATAAGCCCCTCGCTTAAAAGCTCGTATTCAACACCCAAAGCGCCCTTCAGCTTTACGTTCTTTGCGGTAAAATCGTTTTCGATATTATCAATAGAATAGGTTACCACGGGGCAGGTTGCAAGAGCGCGTATCTTCTCGCTCGCCTTGTCGTCGCCGTTAAGCACGCCCACGTCACACATATTGAAAAGCTTTGCCTTGGCTTCGAGGTATGAGTCGAAATCGTGGTGGAAATCAAGGTGGTCCTGAGTGAGATTGGTAAAGGCGGCGCAGGAAAACCTGATGCCATACACCTTGTCGAGAGCAAGTGCGTGGGAGGATACCTCCATAATCAGCACCTCTACCCCCTCGTCACGCATAAGGGCAAGAAGCTTCCAGAAATTTTCGGTGTCGGGGGTGGTCAGGTGATTGCCCTCCGACTCGGCTTCAATCTCTCTGTCGCCTATAAGGTACTTCATCGTACCTATAAGTCCAACCTTTCTGCCCGTCTCCTCAAAGATGTTTTTCAGCATAAGAGTGGTGGAGGTCTTGCCGTTGGTACCCGTTACGCCGATAGTATATTCAAAGGAATCCTGAGGTCTGTTGTAGAAGTTGGAGAGCATAAGGGAGAGGGTCTGTCTTGCGTCGTGCACAAGAATATAAGGAATATCACTCTTTGGTGCGACGTCGGTAACAACGCATACTGCGCCCTTTGCAAGAGCTGAGGAAATATACTCGTTTCCGTCGCTTCTTACGCCCTTTATGGCAACGAACACAAAGCCGTCCTCTATTTTTCTGCTATCCTGAACGATGCCCTTCGCTTCCGTATCAAGAGAAGCCTTTATTTCAATAGTCTCTATACCTCGGAGTAATTCTCTAATCTCCATAGTGCCTGCCTTTCCTTTTAGTCCGTAATGTTTGAATAGTTTCTAAAGTCAACCGTTACAACAGTACCCTTATCAACTGCGCTGTTGGCTTCAACCGACTGGGTCACGGCGATTGCGCCGTCCAAATGGTCGGGACTTGTTCCCACGACGGTTATATTAAGCCCTGCGTCAACAAGCGCCTTGTTGGCGGCGGTTGCCGTCATTCCCACAACGTTTGGAACGACCGTCTTACCCGAGGTTACCTCGTCTGTATAAAGCACTACCGTTCCGCCCTTGGCAAGAGTGTCGCCCGCCTTGGGAACCTGCTTGATAACGTTAAGTCCGCTGCCGATAACCTTATATTCGTACTCTGCCTTCAGCACCTTTGCCTTGGCTTCGTTTACGCTGTCGTTGATAAAGCTGTCTACCGTGTACGCCACGGTCTCCAGCTCGTCCTCGTCGTACTTTGGCTCAACGCCAAGGTACGGCAGGCACTCTGCCAATACTCTCGATACAACGGGCGCCGCTACCGTACCGCCGTAATATGAGCCCACGGGCTCATCCACAAGCACCATAACCACTATCTGCGGGTCGTCCGCAGGAGCAAAGGCAACGCAGGAGCTTATGTAGTAGGTTTCGCCCGTCTCTGCTCTCTTGGCAGTCTTTACGGTAGTACCCGTTTTTGCCGCAACCTTATAGCCCTTTACGTAGGCATTTCGGGCAGAGCCGCCCTCCTCGACGCCTCCCTGCATATAGGAGACGATAGTATCGCTGGTAGCTTCGGAAATTACCTGCCTTTTAGGGCTTGTATCATAGCTGAATACCACGTTGGACTCTTCGTCAAGAGTGGATTTCAATATATGAGGTGTTCCGAGATATCCTCCGTTTGCAACCGTAGCAACGGCGGCAACGTGCTGAATGGGAGTAACGGTAAAGGTCTGACCGAAGGATGAAACGGCAAGCTCTACCTGATTGAAATTCTGGAACCAAAGTCCCATTCTCTCACCCGGCAGGTCAATACCCGTCTTTTCAAAGTAGCCGAACGCCTTAAAGTATTTCAAAAATCTCTCGCCGCCAAGTCTGAGACCCATCGTTACGAAAACGGGGTTGCAGGAATGCCAGAGAGCTTCCTCGAAGGTCTGTGAGCCGTGTCCTGACAGAAGGTGGCAGTTAATAGGCTTGGGATATCCGTCTACCCTGATATATCCTCCGCAATAAAAGTGCTCGTGCGCTCCGATAAGGTTTTCCTCGGTGGCGCTTGCCGCAACTATCATTTTGAAGGTAGAGCCGGGCTCGTAGGTGTCGGTAATAAATCTGTTTTCCCAAAGGTCGTATATGAGCTCGGTGTATTTTTCGCTTCTTTCCTCGTCGCCCACTACCGCGTCAAGCTCTGCCTGAGATGCGGCGTCAAGCGTGTAGGGGTCGTTGCAATCAAAATTGGGGAGGGTTGACATACCCAGTATTTCAAAGGTGTCAACGTCCATAACTATTCCCATAACGCCCTCGCGTGCCTGAGTTTCGGCATAGCAGGTTTCAAGATTTTTTTCAAGAACTCGCTGAATATTCACGTCGAGAGTAAGCTGAAGGTCGGTGCCTGCCTCGGCAGGGATATAGCTTTCGTACTTATAGGGCATCTGGTCACCCACGCCGTTTACAGCCCTAATTATCTTTCCGTCAACGCCTGCAAGCTCCTTGTTGTAGTAAAGCTCAATGCCTGCAAGTCCCGTGTTGTCGGTGCCCGTAAAGCCGAGAATATGTGATGCAAGATTACCGTAGGGGTAGGTTCTCTTGGTATCTTTTTCAAGGTAAACGAAGGTTGAATAATGTTTCTTTGCAATCATATCACGCACAAGGTCGGAGGTGTTTTCATCAACCTTTCGCTTGATGGTCTCGTCCTTACGCTTGATTTTGGCAACCTTCTCCATTATGGAGGCTTTGTCTACACCGAGTATTTCGGAAAGCTCGTTTGCCACGTCCTCGCCCACGCTTATGGAATGGTCGTCGAATTGAGCTTCAAGCTTTGCCCTCACCTCTGCCTTTTCCTCGTCGCTTCCCTTCACGTCCTCCATATACTCGTCAATATATTCCGCAACGGTCATCTGGGGAATATCGGCAGGAGAAATGAATATTCTCTGCACGCTGACGCTTATGGAAAGGATATTCATATTTCTGTCGAATATCGCGCCTCTGTTCGCCTTTATAGTAGACTTATTGACGGATTGAGAGATAGTCTTGTTCTGATATTCGTCGTAAAGATAGATGGAATAGTAGGCAAGTCTGCCCACGAGAATAAGCGCCGCGACTATCATTGCCACGATGAGAACGCTGGTTTTTTTATTGATTTTTCGGCGAGATGCCTGAACTCTGTACTTCAATCTTTTCTCCTCATTTTAGCACGGTTTTCTGTGAATTAGGCAAAAAAGAGTAAAGAGACCTTACCTTCCCTTTACTCTTATTACTATGCTCATCTAATTTATATATGATAAAATATCCGAAACTGCACCTGCAAAACCCGAAAGCAATGCATCGGGAGTTTCCTGAACCTCACTCGTCTTCATTACCTCGATACTGTCGCTTGACTCGGGGGTAATGTATTCCTTGGGAAGCTGGTCCTTGTCCACCATGCCGTACTTTTCTTTTGCTATTCGTTCAATTTCTTCAAGATTGTACTTGCTTGCTCTCTGGCTCTGCAAAACCCTCTCCTCGTTCTTCATTTCGGCAATCTGGTTGTTGTACTCGGTAATAGTGGCGTTGAGCTCGTCAAGTTCAATATAAAGATGAATTACATAAATTGCAACAAGAGTAATCGCCATTACGCACAATATCAATGAAAGTGGGAATGGTGTTGCAGGCTTTTCACTTCTGACCTCGGTAACACTGACTCCGACGCCTGTTTTAGCTTTCTTTCTTTTTTGGCTCTTTCCTTCCGACAAAGCCCCGGTTCTCTTTGCACCGTTTTTCTGTGCAGGAGAGGGTGTGAGGGCTAAATCTTGGTTGAGCTTTACCTTCTTTTGAGAATAATTCTGGGGGGCGCGGTCTCTTCCGCCGTTGACTTCACGGGGCTTTGCCTGACGCTCGTATCCGTTTTCCGCAAGGAAATCGCCGGCTAAGTCCTTTTGAAGTCCACTATCAGCGCCGACTCTGCTCTTTGCACTTTGATTTGGTGTGTAATAGTGAGACATTTCCGCTTCCTCCATTATATTTTCAACTTCACGGCACCACGAAGCTTCGCTGAGCGTGAACGGTTGTTTTCGTTCAGCTCCTCTTCGCTTGCCACAATAGGCTTTTTATTTATCAATTCAAGTTCCTTTTTGAATCCGCATACGCATACGGGAAAATTAGAGGGGCAGGTGCATCCGTTGATTTTCTCCTGAAATACTTCCTTAACTGCTCTGTCCTCTAACGAATGGAAGGTTATTATCGCCACTCTGCCCTCGGGAGAGAGACACCTTACCATACTTTCCACAGCGCCCTTCAGCATACCAAGCTCGTCATTTACCTCTATTCTGAGCGCCTGAAAGGTTCTGCGTGCAGGGTGCTTGTCAAGCTGTGACGCCTTGGGCACCGCTTCCTTTATTATATCTACCAACTGAAATGTGGTCTCAATAGAAGACACTTCTCTCGCTTCTGCTATTTTTCTTGCAATACGGGAGGCAAACTTTTCTTCGCCATACTCGGAAATTACGCGGAAGAGCTCCTTTTCCGAATAGCCGTTCACAACATCTCTTGCCGAGAAGGAATCGTTTCTGTTCATTCTCATATCAAGAGGAGCATCAAAATGATAGGAAAAGCCACGCTCCGCCGTATCAAGCTGATAGGAGGAAACGCCAAGGTCGGCGGTTATTCCATCCACACCGTCGAGAGAGAGGTCCTTCAATATGTATTCTATATTTTTAAAATTGTCGTTTACAAAGGTTACCTTGTCCCCGTACTTTGCAAGTCTCTTCTTGCCTGCCTCAATGGCGTCGGGGTCACGGTCAATAGCGATAAGGCGTCCACCCTCTCCAAGACGGCTCGCTATCTCCTCCGAGTGTCCGCCACCGCCCATCGTGCAGTCAACGTACACGCCGTCGGGCTTTATGGAGAGCATATCAACCGTTTCGGAAAGCATTACCGAATAATGTTTAAATTCCCCCATCAGAAGCCAAACTCCATCAGAATTTCGGTCATATTCTCAACGCTCTGCTCGTCCATATACTCACGGTACTTGTCAGCATTCCATATTTCTGCGTGGTCGCCCACACCGATTATGGTAACGTCTTTTTCAAGGTGAGCGTATTCCCTCAACGCCTGAGCTATTACCACGCGTCCCTGACTGTCGCTGGACGCCTCGGTTGCTGACGAAAGGAAAAAGCGGTTAATCGCCCTTGCTCTCGTTTGAGGAAGGGTGGAAAGCTTTGAAATATACGCCTCCCACTTGTCGTAGGAATAAATGGCGATACAGGGGTCCATGCTCTTTGCGATAACGAAGGTTTCGCCCAGCTCGTCTCTCAGCTTCGACGGAATAAACACTCGTCCCTTGGCGTCAAGACTATAATCGAACTGTCCAAGAAGCATATCAGCACCCCTTTCCTGATTTTTTGGGAAATTTTGGTGATTTTTGTGCCATTTCTAACCATTTGGCACCACTTTTCACCACCACTGCATACATTATAAACTAATATTTCAGTTTTTGCAATAGTTTTTTTCAGTTTTTTAAATATTTTTGTAGAAATTTTCTAATAATTTTTGTGCATTTTGTGGAACGAGCTTTTTCCAATCCCCACCGCTTTGCAAAAGCTCTCTGACCTTGGTGGAGGAAACGTCTTTAAACTCCTCGTCGGAGTAGACGATAATAGTATCGACACCCGACTTTTCATAGTTGAAGCGAGCCATTTCCTTTTCGTATTCAAAGTCCTTATAGTCACGCACTCCCTTGAATAAAACCGAGTCGGGAGAGCGCTTCAGGTACTCGTAAAGCCAGCCCTCGTGGTAATCCACCGAAACGCGCTCTTCATCCTTGAAGGTCTCGCGAAGGAGACTCAAGCGCTCCTCGGCAGAGAAAAGATTTTGCTTTCCGAAATTTTGGCACAAGAGCACAAGGACGTCGTCAAACGCCCTTGTGGCTTTCTTTACCAACTCTTCGTGCCCTATCGTTACGGGGTCAAAGCTACCTGTTATAATTGCTTTCATTTTTCTCTCACAAAAATTATTTTCTTCCGACCATATGAACGAAGGTCTTTCCGTACTTATATTCCTTTTTCACCTCAAGGTTATACTCGTCAAGCACTCCCTGAAGCCCCGGGTCACGATCCTCTCCCTCGAGAATGATAAGTCCCCCCTCGGCAAGAGCCGTGGAGCGCATTATCTTCTTTACCACCTCGGGCAAAAGCTTCTTTGCGTAGGGTGGGTCAACGAAAATGAAATGGAAGGAGTCGGAGGTCTTTTTGAGGTAATCGGTGAAATCCATTCTCAAAACTCTGCATTGAGAGAAGAGCTTGGTTTTCTGTGCATTCTGCTTGATTATATCAACGGACGTCTGTGACTCGTCTACAAACACCGCGCTTTCAGCACCGCGGGAGAGTGCTTCAAGACCCAGCTGTCCGCTTCCTGCAAACAAATCAAGCACACGTCTTGAATCCAAATCAAACTGAATTGAGCTGAAAATGCCCTCCTTTGCCATCTCGGTGGTGGGACGCACCGCATCGCCTGCAGGGGATGCAAGAACTATTCCGCGTGCTTTTCCTGTGATTATTCTCATATATTACTCCTTCGTCTTGCTGTCGATAAAGTCCATAAATCTATTCCAGTCGTATCTGCTGAAAAAGTGTCCACCCTCTCTTACGTAGTAGGCGATATTTCCCTCTGCCATATGCTCGTCAAGCTCGGGAAATCTGTCAGGATGAACGAAGCCCTGAGTGCCCGTCTTTTCAAAGGCAGGAGATGCACAAATAGCGGTAAGATACTCGGACTCGTGGTCAGCCCACACGTCCTTCACGGCGCAGCCGATTTCCACAAATCTGGGAGCTATTGCCGCAACGAGATAGTGCTGGTCGAAGGGAAGGTCGTGCTCTTTATTCACGTAGCTTTCAAACTTAGGGCAGAACCAGAAGGGGAACGCCTTGGTGATATTTTCAATTCTCTCTCCCCTCTTGTCACGGAAGATAGCTCCTCCGCCGCAGCCCGAGTCGTTGGAGTGAACGAACTTGAATCTGTCGTCGTATGCGCCCGCAACGAGAGCCGTTTTACCAAGTCTTGAATGACCGTCAACGGCAAGATAATTCATATCCACGTAATCGAGAGTCTCCATATAGTCTGCAATACGGGATGCACCCCAAGCCCACATCATAATTTTTCCGCTGTCGTCGGGGTTGTGTCTCACGCCGTCGGGAAAAAGGAGCGAAGCCACGCCCGAGGTAAAATCGTTGTTATCCTTCGTTATGTCGCCATAATTCACCATGGCTACCGAATAGCCTCTGTCGATAATCTCCTCCACGGGAGTGTATCTGTCGGGACAAAGAGAACGGAAATTAAGCTGAACTATAACCTTCTGTCCCTTAACGCCTTCACGGTGAACGAACCTAAACGGGAACGTAAACGTTGAGCCAAGAAGCTCGCACGTCACCTCTATCTCCTCGTAGGTTGCCTTGCAGGCGAGATAGTTACTTTCGTTTGCACCCTCGCGTGCCACCACCTTAAAGCTTACCTTGTCAGGACGGGGCAAGGGTCTGCCGTACTCCTCTCTTGCAAGTATATCCAAAAGCTTAGCCCTGAACTCGTCCTTATTCTTGAATTCGGGAAGTGCAGGAATATTTCTTTGTGCTATAATGCTTTTCATAGTGAATACCTCTTTCATTTTCGGTCAAACTTAAAATGGATTGTATAAAACCCGTATTATACTATAATTGTATCACAAATCAGAAAAAAGTCAAGAATAACTATTTGGAAGCGCTCACACTCATTTTTTTGATTTTTACTGTTGACAAAGATAAAAAATGCTTGTAGAATATTAAATGACGATTATTTGCAACTAATTTTAAGGAGGAATATCATAATGACCAACCAGTATATGCTTCGTGTGTTTGACGAAGTAAAAAAGAGAAACGCAAATGAGCCCGAATTCATCCAGACAGTAGAGGAAGTTTTTGAAAGCATCGAGCCCGTTATCAACGCGCGTCCCGACTTTGAAGAAGCAGGAATACTCGAGAGAATGGTTGAGCCCGAAAGACAGATCACTTTCAGAGTACCTTGGGTTGACGACAACGGAAAGGTACACGTAAACAGAGGTTTCAGAGTTCAGTTCAACTCTGCAATCGGTCCTTACAAGGGAGGCATCAGATTTGCTCCCAACGTTTATTCCGGAATTATGAAATTCCTCGGCTTTGAACAGACCTTCAAGAACAGCCTTACCTCTCTCCCCATGGGCGGTGCTAAGGGTGGTGCAGACTTCGATCCTCAGGGCAAGTCCGACGCAGAGGTTATGCGCTTCTGTCAGAGCTTTATGGT
>JAZSLY010000046.1:0-17118 GCA_045535585.1 Eubacteriales bacterium | reverse complement strand
CAACTTTCTGTTCACAACAGAAGATATAATAACTTTCCTATGCGTCCTCTTAATTGGAAATCTCCTGTCGATTATATCAATGCCTTTTTATCTAATGGTGAAGTTTTCTAAATTTGTAACACATCATTGACAAACCTACAGGAATAAAACGCAAAATTTAAAAATTACTATTGACAATTATAAAAAAGTGTGATATACTCACAAGGTAAAAAGAAGAAGAACCTCCGTTCTCACCCGTCCGCAAGTGCGCGCGACGCGGTCAATACAGAAATTAACAAGGGTATCCTTGTGTTTTGTGTGCGGAGAGTTTTTCTCCGCACATTTTTTCGGAGGTGTTAAGTATCAGCACGAAAGAACTTCTTATCAACGAAGAGATAAGAGCAGAAAAGGTCAGAGTAATCGGAGCGGATGGTAGTCAGCTCGGTATTCTCTCAAGGAAGGAAGCGCTCAACGCCGCAGACGAAGCAGGTCTCGATCTGGTGGAGATGTCCCCCAATGCAGAGCCCCCCGTTTGCAAGATTATGGACTACGGCAAGTACCTTTTTGAAAAGACGAAGAAGGAAAAGGAGTCCAAGAAGAAGCGCACCGTCGTAGAGCTTAAGGAAATCAAGTTTTCCTGCCGTATCGACAAGCACGACTTTGACACAAAGCTCAACCACGCAAAGAGATTTTTGACAGATGGCAACAAGGTCAAGATAACCATTACCTTCTCGGGTCGTGAGATGAATCACACCGATAGGGGATATGACCTTATGAACAATATCAAGGAGGCTCTTGCAGATCTGGGTGGCGCCGATAAGGCTCCGTCGCTTGATGGAAGGTATATGACGCTGGTCATTTCACCGAAGAAGCCCGAGGATACAAAATAAATAATAAGGAGATATAATTATGGGAAAAATTAAGAGCCATAAGGCATCAGCAAAAAGATTTACACTTACCAAGAGTGGAAAAATGAAGATGAATCATATGGGACGCCGTCATAAGACAGGTAACAAGCCCTCAAAGCGTCTTAGAAGTCTTCGCAAGGCAGGATATATGAGCGAGTCAACTGCTCGCAACATCAAGACTATCCTTCCCTACGCATAATTTTGGATAGAAAGAATTTAGGAGGATATTGAAATGGCAAGAGTAAAACGCGCGATGATGACTCGCAAGAGAAGAAATAAAGTATTGAAACTCGCTAAGGGCTACTGGGGTGCTAAGAGCAAGCACCTCAAGAAGGCTAAACAGCAGGTAATGAAGAGTGGCAACTATGCATTCGCAGGCAGAAAGAACAAGAAGAGAGATTTCCGTTCTCTTTGGATCACCCGTATCTCTGCACAGTGCAAGGTTTGTGACATAAACTACTCAAGATTTATGAACGGTCTCAAGAAGGCTGGCATCGACCTCAACAGAAAGATGCTTGCTGAAATTGCCGTTAGCGACAAGGAAGCGTTCGCTGCACTTGTTGAGAAGGCAAAGGCTGCTCTCTAATACTTTCCGACAATTTAGCCGTGACGTGACCGTCGCGGCTATTTTTTCTACAAGAAGATTACGCAAAATAAACCTCGCCTTGTCGTTTCTTACGGTAGGCGAGATATGCCGCGGTGCTAACCGCTGAAAAGGAATTACGATATGAAAAAATTATTTTTACTTTTAACCATAGTTACGGCGCTTTCCCTCGTTTTCTGCTCCTGCGCAAAGGACGAGGAGGAGAAGGTCGACGACGGAATGACCGAAGAAGAAAAGATTGAAGCAATGCTTGATACCAAGATAGAGGAATCGGTCGAGTGCTACTACTCTCTTTACTCCGACAACGGATACGAAAACTACGTTCTGGCATTCCCCGATATGTATCTTAAAGGCTATCAGAAGGACCTCGACTATACCGACGAGCAGTTTGAAGAGGCAATGCAGAACGCTACCGAGGTGCGCCTCGGTATGCGTGACGACCTTTACGGCGGTGCTACCTATCACATCGACTACGTGCTTGTAAACGAGGGCGAGTTTTCCGAGAGCTACGAGAGGGAAATTCTCGACAGTCTTTCGGCATTCTGCCATATCCCCTACGGTACCGTCAGCGATATGAAGAAGATGTCCTATTCGGTTACCACCTACGGCGTAGACGAGGACACCAGCGAAATCGTTAACGAGGAAACACGCCTTGACGAGCTTTGCCTTATCTATATAAAGGGCGAGGGCTGGTACGTGTCTCCCACACACTTCGAGTTCTCATAAGGCGGAGATGTTAAAAACGCCCAGACCGTCAAAAACACAATAATTAAAAGGCTATAAAAAGCGAATTGCTTTTTATAGCCTTTTTTGTTATACAAAATGTTGAAAAATTAACATAAATGTGATATAATATATAGTAAGTATACTATTTTGAAGGGATATGCCTTATGGAAGAAAATTACGTAAACGATATGGACGAAAACGAAGGCAAAAAAATCACTGCGTGGAAGCTTACCAAGTGGTTTTTTATGTTCTGCAGTATAGTCGTATACGCTCTTGTTTTTGCCCGCCTTTTCGTTTCCTGCGATTCTAAAATCAGCGATGAGATAATCCTGACGAGTGAGGAATACAAGGACTATGAAAACCTTGACCTCGACTATCTCGTCTTTCACTATCAGCCTGTCTCCTGGACCAACGAGGACGGAACGATACAGATAAAGAATATCGTGTATTTAGACCCGATATCCGAGCTTCAGCTCACCGTAAGGTACAGATTGAGCACCTACGGTGAGGAGCCCTATTTTTACAAGGTAAGGCTTGTTGAGGGCGAGGAGGAGAGAGTCTACGACGTCGAAATACACTCCGAAACCCGATTTGACTATAAGTACCAGAGGCTTTGCGTGCCCGATATCAAGATAGACGGAGGCAAAACCGAGGAAAAGAGAGTACAGATTGTGGACGAAAACGGAGAGGTAAGCTATGAAACGAAGTCGGAGATAATCGGCGGAAACAAGGCTTATCTCGATATCTACAACGCCGACACGGGAGAGCTGGAGTACACCTTTGCTCTTGCAGGCAAGGGAGTCGGCGGAGCAAGAGTAAGAAGAAATAAATTTGACGTGCGCATTATAGATTAGTTAGCAAAGGGAGGGATTTGAATGTATGAGGTGACAGTCAGACTTTTGTCTGCCCTTACGTTCTTTGACCGTCCCTACAGCTACTTGTCGGAGGAAAAGCTGGAGTGCGGAGCTATTGCCGCCCTGCCTTTCGGCAATTCCGACAGGCATCAATATTCGGTTGTTATTTCCTGCAAGGAGGCAGGGGAGACGGCGGGACTGAAGAAAATCCTTTTCACTCTCCCCGAGCCCTATCGCCTCACGCCGCTTCAGGTGGACTCTGCCCGCTTTATTTCCGAAAGATTTTTTTCAAGCTTCGGGGATGCGGCACGCCTTATGCTCCCCTCGGGTCTTGACGTGGATACCGCCGAGTACGTTAAGCCAACCGAGCTTTTTCTTGAGAGCGCATTTTCCAAAAACGCCGAAATTTATAGCGTGCTCACGTCGAAATTCGAGAAAAACGGCAGAGCCTATATCGGCGACGGCATAGATAAAAAGTCACTTTTGCCTTTTATTAAAAAATCCCTGCTTTCTCTGCACTCGGAGGCGGTTTGCCATATCAATGAAAAGTCGGAGCGCTACGCCAGAGTCATTCTCACCGACCCCGAAAAAGTTGACCTTGCCCTGAAGGGCACGAAGCAAAAGGAAAAGTATAAAACGGCACTAAATCACATATCATCACAAGGAGAAATGTCGGCAAGGGAAATTATGGATATATATTCCATGGATTCCTCCGCCCTCGCTCTTCTTGAACGACGGGGTCTTATCGAAATATTTTCAAAAAAAGTACACCGCTCACTTTACGATATCGGCGAGATAAAAAAAGCCAACGACACCATAGAATTAAGCGACGAGCAAAAGAGCGCCTTTGATACTCTGTCTCGTATGCTCTCTTCCCCCACGGGCTCGGCGGCGCTTCTCTACGGCGTTACGGGAAGCGGAAAGACCTCGGTCATTCTTTCCCTCATCGACGAAGCCGTGTCTGAAGGGCGTGGCGTCATTATGCTGGTGCCCGAAATTGCCCTTACCTCACAAAGCGCCGCGTCTCTCCTTTCAAGGTACGGCGACAGAGTTGCCATAATTCATTCGGGAATGTCAAAGGGTGAGCGTCACGACAGCTGGCAGGCGATAAAGGAGGGGCGTCAGACCATCGTTTTAGGTACACGCTCGGCTCTTTTTGCACCTATAAAAAATCTGGGGCTTCTCGTTATCGACGAGGAGCAGGACGACAGCTACAAGTCGGATATAACCCCCAAGTATCACGCAAGGGACGTGGCGCGCTTTATGTGCGCAAAAAGCGGAGCGCTTCTTCTGCTCTCATCCGCCACCCCCGACGTTGAAAGCTACTACCACGCAAAAACGGGAAGATATACTCTGGTACAGCTAAAGCGCCGTTACGGCGAGGCAATCTTGCCCGACGTAATTATCAGCGACGTATCCGACGACAAGGTAAATTCCCCCGATACCCTTGTAGGACGGGAGCTTCGGGAAAGAATAAGCGAGACTCTCTCCCGTGGCGAGCAGGTAATCCTCTTCGTCAACCGACGGGGACTGAAAAAGCTCCTTATTTGCCGAAGCTGTCAAAGCACCGTGACCTGCCCCAACTGCAGTGTTCCAATGACCTTGCACGAGGTTTCGGGCAATCACAGACTCGTTTGTCACTATTGCGGATATTCCACGTCACCTCCTACCGTCTGCCCTAATTGTCAGTCGGGTCATATGTACTACCGCGGCTACGGTACGCAAAAGCTGGAGGAGGAATTGAAGCTGTCCTTCCCCAATGCGAAAATCGTGAGAATGGACGCCGACTCCACCCGTGAAAAGCTTTCCCACGAGCGCTTGATAGAGGACTTTTCCTCACACAAGGCAGATATACTCATTGGCACTCAGATGGTTGCCAAGGGGCACAATTTCCCCGACGTGACCCTTGTTGGTGCTATAATGGCAGACTTATCTCTCTTCTCCTCGGACTACCGTGCAAACGAGCACACCTTCTCCCTGATGACTCAGGTAGTGGGCAGGGCAGGCAGAGGCAAGAAAAAGGGAAGCGCCGTGATACAGACCCTTAACCCCTATAACGAGATCATAGAGCTATGCACCACGCAGGACTACGACGCCTTTTTTGAGGGAGAAATTGCCTTCCGCCGTGCTTTCCTTTTCCCACCCTTCTGCACTATGGGTACCTTCGTCATATCATCCGACGATGAGAGCGCCCTGACGGAAGGCTCGGGGAGGCTGAACGGCACGTTCACAAGGCTTCTCGGCGGGGAGTTTTCCGACGTTAAGCTTATGGCGTACGGACCCTTTGAGGCAGTTCCCTATAAGCTGAAAAACATTTACAGACACAAGCTCGTGGTGAAATTCAAGAACGATAAACGCACGAGAGAGCTGTTTTTGAGAGTATTAAATGAGTTTGGACAAAAGGACCGTGTAAAATGTTCTTTTGATTCTTCTCCAACTTTTATATAAAAAAGAGGAAAATAATATGGCTATACTTAATATTGTAAAAACAGGGGATGATATATTAAAGAAGAAATCACGCCCCGTTGAAAAAATTGACGAAAGAATACTGACCCTCCTTGACGATATGAGAGAAACGCTTGCCAAGGCAGAGGGAGCAGGACTTGCCGCCGTTCAGGTAGGGATACTCAAAAGAGTGGTGCTTATCGACGCAGGCGAGGGCGTGGTAGAGCTTATCAATCCCGAAATCACGAGGGTTGAGGGCAAGCGTGAGCTTTACGAGGGCTGTCTCTCGTTCCCTGACGTATGGGTAGTGAAAGAGAGACCCGTAAAGGTTTGGGGCAAGGCGCTTGACCGACACGGCAACGAGGTTCACTTCGATGCTATGGAGGGTCTTATGGCGCAGGCATTCTGTCACGAGACCGACCACCTTGACGGTAAGCTTTTAGTAGACGACATAGTAAGATACGTTGATAAGGATGAGCTGCAATGAAAATAATGTATATGGGAACGCCTCTCTTTGCGGCGAGGGTTCTTGAAATATTGAGGGAGGATTTCGGGGAGTCGGAATTTCTGGTAGTAACCAAGCCCGACACGCCCAAGGGACGCTCATATAAGCTTGTGCCAAGTGAAACAAAGCTTATGGCAGAAAAGCTTTCCCTCAAGGTCGTAACCCCCGAAAATCTGAAAGAGGAAAATTTCGGCGAAATTCTCCGCACCTTTGCGCCCGATATAATCATAGTGGCGGCGTACGGCAAGATATTGCCCGAATACGTGCTGAATTTCGCAAGGTACGGGGCAATTAACGTTCACGGCTCACTTTTGCCCGAATACAGAGGCGCCGCCCCCGTAAACCGTGCTATTATGGACGGAAAGTGCGAGACGGGCGTCACCATAATGTATATGGCAAAGTCGCTTGACACGGGTGATATGATATCCAAATGCACCGTGGAGATTGACGACAGCACCACCGCAACCGAGCTTTTTGCCACCCTTGCGGAAAAGGGAGGCAGACTCCTTTGCGACACCGTCAGGTCAATCGTTTCGGGCGATTATACAAGGACGCCTCAAAACGACGCCGACTCCACCTACGCCGAGAAGATTTCCTTCGAGGACAGAGTGATAAACTGGCAGGACAGCGCCCGAAACATCGTTCGCAAAATCCACGGACTTTCCGACGAGCCCTCGGCTCATACCACTATGCCCGACGGCAAAATCCTTAAAATATACCGTGCAGAGCTTCTTTGCGAGAGCTATGACGCACCTGCAGGCACGGTGGTGGTTGCTAAAAAGAGGATAGTCGTAGCGGCAGCAGAGGGCTCCGTGACACTTCGTGAATTGCAGCTTGAGGGCGCAAAGCGTATGAGCGGCGCCGATTTCCTCAACGGCAGAAAAATCAATCTCGGAGATATTCTTAAATAAAAAAGGAGAAAAACTATGCCTTTCTTTTATTACGGCTTTGATATATGGTTTATACCCGTGATACTTGCTGCCATATGGTCTATGTGGGCAAGTCACAAGGTTAATTCCACCTTTAAAAAGTATTCCAAAACCTCCAATTCCCGCGGTATGACGGGTGCTGACTGCGCCCGCGCAGTTCTTCGCCACGGCGGTGTGAACGACGTGAGAATAGAGAGGGTCAGCGGAAACCTTACCGACCATTTTGACCCTCGTGCCAAGGTCATCAGGCTTTCCGATACCGTTTACGACTCCACCTCGGTTGCCGCCCTCGGCGTTGCAGCCCACGAGGCAGGACACGCAGTTCAGCACGAGGTAGGCTATTTTCCTATCAAGGTGAGAGGGGCTATAATCCCCGTTTGTCAGATAGGCTCTAACCTTGCGATGCCACTCGTTTTGATAGGACTTATTCTCAGTACACCTACCCTTGCATACGTGGGCGTTGCGTTTTTCGCTTTGTCCGCATTCTTCCAGCTTGTAACGCTCCCCGTTGAGTTCAACGCATCCCGCCGTGCCCTCAGGGCTCTCTCCGACCAGGATATCCTTGTTGGAGGCGAGGTGGATAAGGCAAGAAAGGTGCTCTCCGCCGCGGCAATGACCTACGTTGCGGCATTGGCTGTTGCCCTTGCCAACCTTTTAAGATTATTTATGTTAGTTAATAGAAATTCAAGGAATTAGTGGCTTTTATGAATAAATCTCCCCGTGCGTATGCCTTTGAAAGCCTGAAAAAATGTGCCTCCTCCGATAAGTATTCTAACCTTGAGGTGCTCACAAGACTGTCAGGCACTACCCTTGACCCGAGGGATAAGGCGCTTTATACCGCCCTTTTTTACGGCGTTATTGAAAGGCAGATTACCCTTGACGCCGTTTTGGCGAGGTATTCCAAAAGACCTCTCACAGACCTTGACGGGACGGCTCTCGTGTTGTTAAGGCTTGGCGCGTATCAAATTCTCTTTATGGACAGAGTGCCCGACTTCTCCGCCTGCGACGAAACGGTAAAGCTTGCCCCCCGATTTTTGAAGCCATATATAAACGGCATTTTAAGGGCGGTGGCAAAGGACAAGGGCGAAATGCTCCGCTTTATTGCTACTTCCGAGCCCAGTGTGAAATACTCTACTCCCCAATGGATAATAGATATTTTTGAAAAGGGCTACGGCAGGGAGGGCGCCGAGGCGATTTTAGAGGGCTTTAGGAAAGCTCCGCCCCTGACCCTGCGTGTAAATACCCTGAAAACCACGGGGGAAGCTCTTATTGAAAAAATAAAGGAGAGCGGGAGAGAGGCGCGCCCTCATCCCGCTGTGCCCGATATAATAATCACCTCGGGCTCGCCCGAAACACTTCCGGGCTTCGAGGAGGGAGAATTCTTCGTTCAGGGAACTAATTCCCGACGTGCCGTGCTTGCCCTCGGCGCAAAGGCAGGAGACCTGGTGGTTGACGCCTGCGCCTGCCCCGGCGGTAAGAGCTTTTCCGTCGCCATAGATATGAGGGGAGAGGGCGAGGTTTATTCCTTCGACCTTCATGAAAACAAGCTTTCCCTTATTGAAAAGGGAGCAAAAAGGCTGGGTGTTGATATAATCACCGCCTCCAAGAGAGACGCCCGTCAGCCCGACGAAAGACTTATGGGACGCGCGGACTTGGTCATATGCGACGTGCCCTGCTCGGGGCTTGGCATTATCGGCAAGAAGCCCGACATAAAATATAAGGCGGTGTCCGACATAGAAAGACTTCCCGAAATTCAGCGTGATATCCTTTCTGCAAGTGCGAGGTATCTCAAAAAGGGAGGCAGACTTCTTTATTCCACCTGCACTCTCAACCCCCTGGAGAACGAATGTATCACCAACGCTTTTCTTGAGGAAAACCCCAATTTTCACAGAGAGGGCAATCCCACCACTGCTTTTCCAAGTGATTTGTGGGAGGACGGATTTTTCTACGATATACTTATAAAGGACGAGTAAAATGGAGAACATTATAAAAAAAGACGTAAAGAGCATGACTCTCTCCGAGCTTGAAGCGGACATAGTGGAGCTGGGACTTCCGAAATTCCGTGCAGGGCAGATATACCGTCAGCTTTTCCAGAAGCTGAAAGTGGATTTTAACGATATGAGCGATATATCAAAGACTCTTGCAGGTCAGCTTTCCGAGATATATCATATTACTGCCCCCAAAATAGTGTCCAAGCTCGTTTCCAAAATCGACGGCACCGAAAAATATCTTCTTGCCCTCGACGACGGCAACATCATTGAAACTGTACTTATGCGCTACGAGCACGGCAACAGCGTCTGCGTTTCCACCGAGGTGGGCTGTAAGATGGGATGCGCCTTTTGTGCGTCTACCAAGAACGGCTTCGTCAGAGTTCTCACCCCGGCGGAGATACTTTCGCAGATAGAGGTCATTACAAGGGAGCATATTGAGGAGGAGGGCTTCCGCGTTTCCAATATCGTTCTTATGGGAATAGGCGAGCCCCTTGACAATTTCGACAACGTTGTGAAATTCCTGCACCTCGTCAACTCCGACAACGGACTCGGCATCGGGTACAGACATATTTCTCTTTCAACCTGCGGTATCGTCCCACAGATTTTAAGGCTGGCGAGAGAGGAGCTTCCAATAACTCTTTCCATATCTCTTCACGCCCCAAACGACAAAATAAGAGACACTATAATGCCGATAAATCACACCTACAATATGGACGCTTTACTTGATGCCTGCAGGGAGTACCAGAAAATATGCCAGCGCAGGATTTCCTTTGAGTACGCTCTCATCGACTCTGTAAACGACTCCGTGGAGCACGCCCGAGAGCTTGCGTCAAGGCTTCGGGGCATTATGTGCCACGTAAATTTGATTCCCGTAAACGCAATAAAGGAGAAAAATTTCAAAAAATCAACAAAAAACTCCATTATCCTATTTACAAAAACGCTTAATGATAGTAAAATAAATGCGACGGTACGCAGAAAGCTTGGCTCGGATATCAATGCCGCCTGCGGACAGTTGAGGAATAATCAGTTAGAAAAAAACGAAAATTAAGAAAAGGAGGTTTTGGGTATGCAGGTATTCGGAATGAGCGACGTTGGTCAGAAGCGTAATCTTAACGAAGATAATTTCAGCGCCTGTGTCATCGACGGCGGAGTTGTTGCTCTCGTCTGTGACGGTATGGGCGGTGCCAATGCAGGCGAGGTTGCAAGCAGAGTTGCGTGTAAAACCTTCACGGCAAATCTTGTACCCAAAATCCGAAGCATAAGAAATACGACAGAGGATAAGGTTGAAAGAAATCTGAAGATAGAGCGCGCTATCTATGAGGCAAGCGACGTTACCAACAGCGAGATATGGCAGATGTCAAAGGAAAACGAAGCCTTTCTCGGTATGGGCACGACACTTTCGGGTTGCGTTATCATCGACGACCTTATCTGGACCTTCAATGCAGGCGACAGCAGAGTGTACGGCGTTGCAAAGGACGGGGTGACACAGCTTACGGTGGACCACTCCTTCGTGCAGACCCTTCTCGACGAAGGAAAGATAACCGCCGAGGAAGCGCAAAACCATCCTAACCGCAACGTTATTCTCCGTGCCCTCGGCGTCAAGAAGGATATAGACTGCGACGTTAACCTTTCCCCGTCCACTCATAAGTATTATCTTATTTGCAGTGACGGTATGTCAAACTATTTTGATGAAAACAAATTCGTGAAGATAATCACCTCCTCGGGCTCCCTGAGCGAGAAGGCGGAAAGCCTTGTAAGATTTGCCAACAGTCAGGGCGGTAGTGACAACATTACCGTTGTGCTTATAGATACAGAAAGATAGGTTGGAGGTACAAATGGGTTCTAACGAAAAATTCGATGCCCTTCTGGGTACGGTAATAGATGAAAGATATAAGCTGATTTCCGTGGTAGGCGTTGGCGGAATGTCGGTGGTGTTCAAGGCAAGCGACCTTCAGGACAACAACAAAATAGTTGCCTTGAAGCTTTTAAGCGACTCCTCGGACGCCAATTCCCACGCCGTTAAGTGCTTTATTAACGAGTCGAGAGCAATATCTATGCTGGACCACGAAAATATCATCAAGGTCTACGATATGTCTCTCTCGGGTGAGCTTAAATACATCGTTATGGAGCTTGCCGAGGGAATGACCCTGAAGGAATATATGCAGGAGCGCCATAGCAAGCTCACTATCGAGGAGTCTATAAGCTTCATAGAACAGATTCTTCTCGCTCTCGAGCACGCACACGAAAGAGGCGTCATTCACCGTGACGTGAAGCCTCACAATATGATAGTTTCCAAGGACGGAAAACTAAAGGTTACCGACTTCGGTATTGCCAGAGCGCCGGGAAGCGACACCATTTCAATGTCCGACAAGGCGCTTGGAACGGTTTACTACATCAGTCCCGAGCAGGCAAGCGGTAAGGAAACGGGCACTTATTCGGATATATATTCCGTGGGCGTTATGCTCTACGAGATGACCACGGGCGTGCTTCCCTTTGATGCAGACGCTCCCGTATCGGTTGCAATGAAGCAGATAAGCGACGACCCCACTCCTCCCACTACCATCGACCCCAAGTTCCCCGTTGGCGTGGAGCAGGTAATCCTGAAGGCTATGTCAAAGTCCCCCGAGGACAGATTCAAGTCGGCTCGTTCTATGCTCCGTGCAATCCGAATTCTCAAGGAGTCACCCTCAGTAGTATTTGAAACCAAGGCAAAAAAGCCTGAAGAAAGCAAAGGTCAGGATATGGGCAACCAAAGTAAGAGTAAAAAGAAACAGACAAAGAAAGCCAAAATAACGCTTTTCCCTATAATTCTGGGAATGGTGCTTGCTTTCTTCTCCGTTCTCATTATTTCGGGTATGGTGGTTGTTCTGTCTGTATTCAACTCCACCAGCGCGTCCGAGGAAAACGAGCTTTACGTTACCGTTCCCTCACTTGTAGGTCAGGTCTACGACGAGGCTATGGCGGAGAGGTTGAAGGAAGAGCATTTTGAAATCGACGTGCGCTACGCCAAGACCCTCAACGACACCTACGGCTACGGTGAGATATATAGCACCAACCCCTCGGCAGGCGAGGTAAAGAAGATAAAGAATTCCACAGGTACTACAAGCCTTATTCTCTACGTTAACCCTCTTGAAGGCAAGGCGGTATTCGGCGATTATACCATTATGACTCTCACCGCCGCTAAAACCGCGCTTAAAAACAGAGGCTTCGACGTTGACAAGATAGAGGTGGTGCGCGCTCCTCACGATACGGTTATGGAGGGACACGTTTTCAAGACCTCTCCCGAGGAGGGCGAAATGGCAAGCACCGCCGACTCCGTTACTCTTTACGTCAGCACGGGCAGATCTCTCGAAAACGTTATGGCTATGCCCAATCTCGTTGGCAAGAGTCGCGGTCAGGCAACGGTTGAGCTCAAGGACTTCAACCTTGAATTCGTCACCGTCTCCAATTCAGCCGACGTGGGCACAGTGGTAGGACAGAGCATTACGCCCTACACCGTTATCTGCCCCGAGTTTTGCGATACTATCAAGCTTTTCGTCAGCGACGGCGCAGGCAAGACGGGCATCGACGAGGTGAAGCTCTATATCGTTATGCCAAGCCTTATCGGCAAGTCCATTCTGGACGCAGAGGAGGCAATGGCTGAATTTATCGCAAACGGAATTAAGGTCACCTATAAGGAGTCGGAGATCGAAGCCGAGGTGGGCGAGATCACCGAGCAGAGCATACCTGCCGACGAGAAGGTTCCCCTCAACTACGACGGCGAGATTGTAATACGCTTCGGTACGGGCTATTCTCAGGTGGAGGAGCCTCCCGTTCCTTCCTTACCCGAGCTTCCTTCGATTATAAAACCCGACAATGATTAATGAAAAAAATTGGGCTGTAAAAACGGATTTTACAGCCCATTTTCAAAAGAAGAGGAAAGTATGATTGGAAAAGTAATCTCCTGCCTCGGAGGAATCTACACGGTAGAAAGCGAGGGGGAGCATTTCAAATGTGTGGCAAAGGGCACCTTCCGTCACGATGGCAGAACTGTGGTGGCAGGGGACACGGTGGAATTTGAAAGGGACGGCGCTATAAAGGGCAGGGAAAATATAGGACTTATCAAGTCTGTTCATCCACGCAAAAACTCCCTCATTAGACCCGAGGTGGCAAATATTGACACCGCCTTCGTGGTTTTCGCCTACACCTCCCCAGAGCCTAATTTCCTTGCTATTGATAAGCTTCTTGCTATTCTCACCCACGCAAAGATAAAAACCGTTATCGTTTTTAATAAAAAGGATATTGCAGACAGTGAAAAGGCAAAGGAGCTCTACGGCATCTATTCGGGCGCAGGCTTCGACGTGGTAGAGCTTTCTGCAAAAAACGACGGAGAAGAGGTAAGACGCAAGCTTTTGCCCTATGCCAAGGGAATTTCCGTTTTCACAGGCCCGTCGGGCGTTGGTAAGTCCACTATGATAAACGCCCTTTTCCCCGAGCTTCGTCTTGAAACGGGGGACGTCAGCGTTAAAACGGGCAGGGGAAAAAACACTACCCGTTCCACCGTTCTCTATAAAACGGGGGAGGAGAGCTACTACGTGGACACCCCCGGCTTTACGCTTCTTGATTTTGACCGCTTTCACTTTATGGATAAAGAGGACCTCGTGTACGCCTTTCCCGAGTTTTCGGCGCTTGTGGGCGAGTGCAGATATACCAAATGCACTCACACCAAGGAGGAGGGCTGTGCCATACTTGAAGCCATAAGGGAGGGGAAAATATCGCCCACCCGCCACGAAAGCTATCTGAATTTGTGGGAAATACTTAAAAAATATAAAAATTACTAAAACACTTGACAAAATAAAAAACATAGTGTATAATATCCGAGGTGTAAAGAAAAAATATTTACACTTCGGATTTTCTTTGAATAGGGGCTTTGCGTTATGAAGGAGAAGGATTTTTCACTTTGCCTTTTATATGATATTTATTCTCCTCTTTTGAACGATAAGAAGAGGACGGTTTTTGAGCTGTCCTACTGGCAGGACTTGTCCCTGTCGGAGATAGCAGAGCACACAGGCACCACACGTCAGGGCGTGCGCGACCTGCTTCAGCGCACTGTTGACGAGCTTTGGGAGCTGGAGAATAAGCTTCACCTTAAAAGCTATCAGGAAAAAATGAGCGCTCTGGCAGACGAGATTTGTGCCGAGCACCCCGAGATTTCGGAGAAGATCAGGGAAATATTAGCACAGGAGGTAAGTTATGTTTCAGAGTCTTAGTGATAAGATAGCAAACGCATTTAAGAATTTCAGAAACAAGGGCAAACTTACCGAAGCAGACGTAAAAGAGGGAATGCGTGAAATAAAGCTGGCACTTCTTGAAGCCGACGTAAACTTTAAGGTAGTAAAGGAATTTATTTCAAAGGTTTCCGCCCGTGCAGTAGGCGACGAGGTTTTAGAAAGCCTTATGCCCGCCCAGCACATTGTAAAGATAGTAAACGAAGAGCTTTGCGCCATTATGGGTGACAAGCACGAAAAGCTCGTTATTTCATCCTCTTCACCCACGGTGGTTATGGTTTGCGGTCTGCAGGGCGCAGGTAAAACCACCCACGTGGCAAAGCTGGCAGGTCTTATGAAGAAGCAGAACAAAACCTCTCTTCTCGTAGCCTGCGATATATACCGTCCCGCCGCAATCGAGCAGCTGCACGTTGTGGGTGAAAAGGTGGGCGCTAAGGTTTATTCCGAGCCCGACACGAAGGACGCGGTTAAAATTGCCAAAAACGGCGTAGAGCTTGCAAAGCGCGAGGGAATAGACCTGGTATTCATCGATACCGCAGGACGACTTCACATAGACGAGGTGCTGATGGGAGAGCTTTGCGACATAAAGGCGGCGGTAAATCCTACCGAAATATTGCTTGTCATCGACTCTATGCTGGGTCAGGACGCAGTAAACGTTGCAGAGCATTTCAACTTTCAGCTTGACGTCACGGGCGTCATTCTTACAAAGCTTGACGGCGACACGAGAGGCGGTGCGGCGCTTTCCGTAAGACACGTTACGGGTAAGCCCATAAAATATATAGGAACGGGTGAAAAGCTTGATAACATAGAGCCCTTCCACCCCGAGAGAATGGCATCGAGAATTCTTGGTATGGGCGACGTGCTTTCTCTTATAGAGAAGGCGCAGGAAAGCTTTGATGAGAAGAAGGCTCTTGAGCTTGAAAAGAAGCTCCGTTCACAGACCTTTACTCTGGCGGACTATCTTGACCAGTTCGCACAGCTTAAAAATATGGGAAATCTTGACCAGCTTTTAGGTATGATACCGGGTATGAAGCCGGGCGCCTTGAAGGATGCCAAGATTGACGAAAAGATGCTTGCCCGTCAGGAAGCCATCATTCTTTCAATGACCCCCGAGGAGAGAGACCACCCCGAGCTTCTTCAGGCAACCCGCAAAAAGCGAATTGCGGCGGGAAGCGGCACGAGGGTAGAGGATATCAACCGCCTTATCAAGCAGTATGAGCAGACCAAGGCGATGATGAAGCAGTTTACGGGCTCAAAGAAAAAATTCGGTAAAAAATTGCCCTTTGGATTTTAGGTAAGACATACGCTTGCGTATAGATTATAAATTTTGCTATGGAGGTGAAAATAATGGCAGTAAAGATCAGACTTAGAAGAATGGGTGCTAAGAAGGCTCCTTTCTACCGTGTAGTTGTAGCAGATTCCCGTTTCCCCAGAGACGGTAGATTTATCGAGGAAATCGGCTATTACAATCCTATGTCAAACCCTGTTGACATCAAGATCGATGTTGAAGCAGCTAAGAAGTGGATTGCAAACGGCGCTCAGCCTACTGAAACCGCAAAGGCTCTTTTGAAGAAGAGCGGCGCAATCGACTAATAGATTGCAAAGGAGGAACGGTTTTGAAACAAATTTTAATCGATATTGCCCGTGCTATCGTCGATGAACCCGACGAAGTGCGAGTAAACGAGCGTCTCGACGGTGACGTATTACACCTTGAGCTTTCCGTTGCCCCCGACGATATGGGCAAGGTAATAGGCAAGGGCGGAAGAATTGCCAAGGCAATCCGCACGGTAATGAAGGCATCATCGACGAAGAATAATCAGCATATCGTTGTTGATATTATTTAAGAATAGGAGATGTTAAAAACGTCCAGATCGTCAAAAGCAAAGGATAATTTTATTTAGAGCCTTCAAAGGATTTTTATGTCAGTAGGTTTTAAGGTAAAAAACTCATAAATGAGTTTTTTGCTGATAATTATATTTGCTTTTGACTATGAACAAACCTCGCCACAGCGATAAGCTTTACCCTCGCACACTGCTCGGCAACGCTTCCTGCACGGCTTGAATTTTTGCTCGTTTCGCGAAATGCTTCACGGCAAAAATCCCCCGCTCGTGCCGTACAATCGTACGCCGACGGGCGTCGGTTTGTCCACTCACGGCATTTTTTCCTATCTCCTATGAATTAGGGGCGGTAAAAAGCTCTATTTGGAGTTTTTCACAGCCCCTATTTTAAAAAAACATCAACAAAAATCAAATAATATCTTGACAATCTTGGAATTTTGTAATATACTTAGTAAGTACCGCGAGTACAGATGCGGCGTTAGCTCAGCTGGATAGAGTGTTTGGCTACGAACCAAAAGGTCAGGGGTTCGAATCCCTTACGCTGCGCCAAGTAAAAAGGACAGATACGAAAGTATCTGTCCTTTTTACTTTAGATGAAAGTGAAGGGATTCGAACACCGAGGGGGTAATTTCCGTTAAAAAAAGAGTCCGGTGGACTCTTTTTAGGAAATTGTGCGAAACCTTTAGGTTGAGCAACAAATACGCGAAGCGGATTTATCCCTTACGCTGCGCCAAGAAAAAAAGACAGATTTCGACAAAGAAATCTGTCTTTTTTTAGCTAAATTCGCGTTTCGCGAGCTAAATGTGCTAATGCACGCTAAATTACTTCGTAGCTAAATTGACCTTCGGTCAGCTAAAAAGCGAATTTAATTTAGCTGTTTCGGCAGAAAGAATTTAGCTATTGCGGAGCAATAATTTCGCTTTGCACGAATGTGCAAAATTTAGCTAAATCACTTTGCATCATTATTATTCTGCATTGCCAAACAAAGAAGCCACCCAAATGGCTGGTTCTCATAAGGAAGTTAAAACTCCAACAGTGATCAAAAACTGTTGGAGTTTTTATCTAATATGTA
>JAZSLY010000150.1:0-2174 GCA_045535585.1 Eubacteriales bacterium | reverse complement strand
GGGTGTATGATTTGAACCAAATACAAATGAGAATACAGGGCGACTTGATGAAGCGTTACCACAGCCAACTCCATCTGGTATTGTATGGCGGTGCTGGTGTTATCTTCCGCTCTCACTTCAAGGCGTTGCTCGGTGACGATGCAGACTATGCCTTGAAAATGATGATAGAGCACAATATTGTTAAGCAGAAACGTGTCGGCAGAAATTACATAGTGATACTCAAACACGCCGTCTATTGCCGTTTCCAGTATCCGAACAAGAACGCCAAGCTGACTTCAAAACGTCTGCTGCATAGTGCGTTGCTCTTTGAAATGCTGATACGCAGATACGGAGCAGACGATATAACAACAATGGAGCAACTAATGGCATCAAGCAATCTGCCGTACTACTTTATGGATAACAGCCTAAAAATCCTAACAAGGACATACAGCTTCCTTGATTACAAGGGCGTAAAGGACTTGGACTCGCTCAAATGGAGTATCAACAGGACAAGCAAGAAGATTGAGGCAATAAAGAATAGCAGGATAGTCCGACAGGGACAGCTTGAACATATCGCAACGAGGTTTGAGGACTTGCTTACTCTCCGCTCCAATGGGGTATATACAATGTATGTAAGTGATACGGATAACGGTTTGGAGATTCATTTCGGTATCTTTGCCATAAATAAAGGAGCAGACAAGATAAGCGATGCTATCGTCAAGGCTGAAAAGGTAATTGAGCAGTTGTTCGGGGGTATTGAGATAAAGTGTGTGTTCGATGTGTATTCCTTGTTAGAGAAGTCTGCCCGTACCGAAAAGAAGGTACTTTCCAATTTGCTGTTCCTCAAAGGGAACGAACTCAAAGAGGACTATTACAGAGAGAATATTCGCTTCTACTGGTACGATTGCAAGAACAGGCTCTTTTCTGGGATTGATATAGACAAGTGGCTGTAAGACAGGATAAATTTATATCTGGCTACGCTTCTCACTACAATATAGTATCTTGAACAATGTGAGGTACAGATGTATGAGAGAGCTATCACAAGATGAATTAGAATTTCTTGACGAGATATATACTGCCAACCGAGAGAATGACTTTCTGGCTTGGGTTGACAGTTTTGAGGCTTGGCTTGAAAGTTCCGAATGTTGTTGCTCATAATGCCATTTTTCCTTTCTTCCCATTTTAGCTGTCGGTGAAAACCGACGGCTTTTTTGTTTGCTTTGACCTTACATACTCATTATGCACTATTTTGAATTTTTCTTCTAGCGGTCTGGTTCTTCTAAAAGACCTTTTGCGCCACTTTTTGCAATATTTTTTTGCTCGAACACCTTTCCTCTTTATTTTTTTGAAAAAATCAGTACTTATATGAGTATAAAAATCATTTAGGAGGATTTACGCTATGAGCGCCAGAAAGTCAAAAGTCGTTAAGGTCAATATCTCTGCAGGAACGTTCAAGGACGAGGCAGAGGCGGTAAGAGAGGCTAACGCTATCAAGCGTTGGCTCATTCGCCATTGTGAGAAGAAAGGCTATTCCTGTAAGGGCACTATCGGTATAAGCACCCACAGCGCACACGCAGGAGCTATTATAATTAAAGGAAGGAAAAAGGTGTACGAGCCTAACGGCAAGCCTATGCGTACAGTTGTCGAGGCTCATATCCATATGGTACTGTATGCCAACCCTGCTTCTACCATAGTAGAGGATTTGAAAGCCTACCTTAATAAAAAGCATATGAAGGCGGTTGTCTGGGATAAGCATTGCACTTCCAGAGCAGAGGTCGAGAACGCCGTAGGATACGCCATAAGGCAGAGCCGAAAGATTCGCACCATTGACTATGACCGTGGTGATGTTCTATCGGGGGATGATTGGGGATATTATGAGGCGGTGGAAAGAGCCGAGCAGAAAATCAAGGGAAATCTATCGTTTACAAAATCCGTACCCGAAGAAAACGCAGAAACCCTTGAAAATAAAAGAATTTCGAGCATATCCGACACGCCCGAAACACTAACGTATAAAAGTATTAAATATAACTACTTATATTATTATATCGTTCCTACATCTTATAGTCATTCCATTATTAAAGCACTACTACAAAATATTATTTATTATGGTAGAGATAGTTCAAGAAGTTCTTGTTCAAAAATTATTTTCAAAAAAGTTCTTTTAAAAGTTCCTCATCTCTTGAAAAATGTCAAAT
>JAZSLY010000029.1:0-25086 GCA_045535585.1 Eubacteriales bacterium | reverse complement strand
GGCTTTATAATTCTTGACAGAATTCTCTACACCTCCACCCACTATCCTGCAAACTACGGATTTATCCCAAGGACTCTCGGCGACGATAACGACCCCCTTGACGTCCTCCTGCTTTGCACCGAGCCTCTTGAGCCTCTTGCTTTGGTGCGTGCATATCCCATCGGTGTTATTTCGATGATTGACAACGGAAGAAACGACGAAAAGATAATCGCAATTCCCTTCAACGACCCAAGCAACAACCATTATACCGACATTGACCAGCTTCCAACACACATATTCGACGAAATGAAGCATTTCTTCACGGTATATAAAAACCTTGAGAAGAAGGAGACCGCCGTTAACGAGGTGCAAGGCAGAGCGGTAGCATTGCAGATCATTCAGAACGCTATTGATAATTATATCGAAAATTTTTGTAAATGATAAAAAGCTGTAAAAACTATCAAGTTTTTACAGCTTTTTATCATAATGGTTTCTTTGTTATTTTAGCAAATGCCCTTGGGAAAGAGTTGGGAGTGGGGGACGCCTTCTCCACCACTATCATATATCTCTTTGCCGACAGAAAGTCTCTCACCGCTTCCTTTTCCTCGTCGGTCATATATATATCGGCGTCAAGGGAAAACTTAATCTCCTCTACCCTCTTCACTTTTCCGCCAAGCTGTCCGATAGCGCGTCTTGCTTCGTCAAGCTCCTCTATGGCGGACGCCGCCTTCATTGATATAAAGTGACCTCCTACACGAACGAAGGGCAAACAAAGCTCACATAACACGTTGAGCCGTGCGAGAGCACGCGCCGTTACTACGTCAAAGTGCTCTCTGTACTCCCCTTTTTTCGCCATTTCTTCGGCACGGGTTGCTATGGGAGAGACCTTTACGAGACCAAGCTTTTCTGCGGTGGAGGTAACGTATCTTATCTTCTTTTCGGTAGAGTCCACCATAGTCATATCAACGTCGTCCCTGACTATCTTTATAGGGAGAGACGGAAAGCCTCCTCCGCAACCGATATCTGCCATTTTTATATTTTCTTTTTGCATTTCGGGGAGGGTGAGAATTGAAAGAGAGTCGGCAAAATGCTTCAGGGCGATGCCAACGGGGTCAACGATTGAGGTAACGTTGACCTTTTTGTTTTCCTCCACCAGAATCTGTGCAAGCAGGTCGAAGGAATTAAGCTTTTCCTCCGACAAGGCAGGGATAGGAGTAATATTTGAAAGTATCTGTCTGATTTTTTCCATAATTTCCTACTTCATATTAAAATAAATAAGTAAAACCGATATATCGGCAGGGCTTATTCCCGAAATTCTCGACGCCTGACCGATATTTAACGGACGGATCTTATTAAGCTTCTGGCTCGCCTCAAGCCTGATACCCTTAATTGTGGTATAATCTATATCGGCGGGCAATTTTTTATTTTCAAGACGGCGGAAGGCTTCTATTTCAAGCTCCTCCTTCTTGATATAGCCCTTATACTTTATTTCGATTTCCGCCCTTGTGAAAATTTCGCGGGATAAGTCGGGGCGTGTCTTATCAACGGGAGTCAAAGCCTCGTAGTTAAGCTCCGGACGGCGTATAAGGTCGCCGAGGCGCATTCCCGTGGTAACCTTAGAGGACCCGCGGGCATCTAAAATTTCGTCAAGAGCGGCGCTTGGTGCAATAAAGGTGTTTTCCGCCCTCTCGATTTCCTTGTCTATCTCTGTAAAGAGCGCCATCTTTTCGGCGTATCTTTCGTCGTCTATAAGCCCTGCGTATCTGCCGTACTCTATCATTCTTCTATCGGCGTTATCCTGTCTTAAAACAAGTCTGTATTCGCAACGGGAGGTCATAATCCTATAAGGCTCGTTGGTGCCCTTGGTAACGAGGTCGTCGATGAGAGTGCCGATATAGGAGGATGCGCGGTTGAGAATAAGGGGCTCTTTGCCGTCAAGCTTCAGGGCAGCGTTTATGCCTGCCACAAGTCCCTGCGCCGCTGCCTCCTCGTAGCCGGAGGTGCCGTTGAACTGTCCTGCTCCGTAAAGACCCTCTATATCCTTGAATTCAAGGGTGGGCAAGAGCTGGGTAGGGTCGGCAAGGTCGTATTCAATAGCGTATGCGGTACGCATTACCTCTGCCCTCTCCAAGCCCTTTATGGAGTGGAGAATTTTCAGCTGAATTTCCTCGGGGAGAGACGAGCTGAGTCCCTGAACGTATATCTCGTCGGTGTCTCTGCCCATAGGCTCCAAGAAAAGCTGGTGCCTTTCCTTGTCGGAGAAGCGAACTACCTTGTCCTCTATACTTGGGCAGTACCTTGGTCCAACGCCCCTTATATTACCCGAATAAAGAGGCGAACGGTCAAGGTTATTCTTTATAATATCGTGGGTTTCCCCGTTGGTGTAGACGGTATAGCAGGGGTATTGCTCCCTCTTCTTGAACTCTTCCTTGTCGGTATAGTAGGAGTAGCAATAGGGGTCGGTGTCTCCCGGCTGAACCTCGCATTTTTCATAGTCGATGCTGTCCTTGTGAATTCTTGCAGGAGTGCCCGTCTTGAAGCGGAGCATTCTCATACCAAGCTTTTCAAGAGACTCGGTAAGGAAATTCGCAGGGAACATATTATCGGGACCCGACGGGAAAGCCACCTCGCCAACGATGACACGGGCGTTGAGATAGGTGCCCGTGGAGACAATAACGGCAGAAGCGTGCCACACCGCGCCGTAGCGGGTGGTGACGCTGAGACCTTTTTCCTCCTTGTTTACCTCCACTATCTCAGCCTGAATAAGACGAAGGTTTTCGGTGCTCTCAATAGTCTTTTTCATAAGGGTCTGGTATGCGCGTCGGTCAGCCTGCATTCTCAGGGAATGTACGGCAGGTCCTTTGCCCAGATTAAGCATACGGCTTTGCATACATACCTTGTCTGCCGCTCTGCCCATTTCACCGCCCAGGGCGTCTATTTCATAAACCAGATGTCCCTTTCCCGTACCGCCTATGGAGGGGTTGCAGGGCATATTTCCCACCGCATCAAGATTGAGGGTGAAAAGAACGGTCTTTTTACCCATTCTTGCCGAGGCGAGAGCCGCCTCTATTCCTGCGTGTCCTGCGCCGATTACGATTATATCAACCGACTCGGCGTCGTATTTAATCAAATCTTCCATAATCTACTTTCCTACGCAAAATTTTGAGAAAATTTCGTTGACGACCTTTTCAGCGACCGTCCTTGAATCTATCTCCCCTACCACGTTTACGGCGCTCTCAAGCTCACGGAGAGCCATATCCTTCATTCCGTCCTTCAAAAGCCTTGTGGCTTCGTCGGTTTTTTCAAGGCACTTTTTAAGGGAAGAAAGCTGTCTTACGTTGGTGATAACTCCGCCCGTCATAACGTCGCTCTCACAGGTAACGAAAAGAGAAATTATATGCTTCTTTAAGCCGTCGATGCCGTCGCCCGTTGAGGTGGAAATACTACGGGGCTTTGAAAGACGGGCTTCAATGACGCTCACGTCAGCCACGGTTTCACAATCGGTTTTCGTCAGGACGGGGATAATGCTCTTGCCCTCGACCTTGGCGAGAAAATCCAGTATCTCCTCGTCGGAGGAGTCAAGAGGACGGGAGGCGTCGAAGAGGGCTAAAATAAGCTCGGTGTCGGGAGACGCAATTTTTTCCTTTGCAAGCTCTATTCCCATAGACTCGATTATATCCTCGGTACTGTTCCTGATGCCTGCAGTATCAAATATCCGCAGAGCAACGCCGTCTATTTCCACACTCTGCTCTAACATATCTCTGGTAGTGCCTGGGATATCGGTAACGATAGCCTTGTTCTCTTGCACAAGGGCGTTGAAGAGAGAGGACTTGCCTGCGTTGGTCTTTCCGACGATTACCGTGTTTATGCCGTAAGCCACGGCATGTCCGCTTCGGTAGGTGGAGATAAGCGCCCTGCATTTTTCCGAAAGTGCGTCAATTCTTTTCTGAAGCTCGCCGTCCTCCATATCCTCCAAATCCTCCTCGGGATAGTCGATGGAGGCATAGACGGAGGAAATAAGGGACACGAGCTCGTCAGTAATTGCGTTTATCTTTTCGCTTAAAGCGCCGTTTATATGTCGGTTGGAAAGGCGGACTGCGCCCTCACTCTCGGCGGTGAGCATATTACCGATAGCCTCTGCCTCCACAAGACCTATTTTGTCGTTGATAAAGGCGCGCCTTGTAAACTCTCCTGCCTCTGCCATTCGTGCGCCTGCTGAAAGCACGGCGCCAAGCACCATTGCAGAAACGGTATATCCTCCATGGCAGGAAATTTCCACCATATTCTCCCCCGTAAAGCTGTTGGGGGCGGTGTAGTAGGTCAAAAGACCGCTGTCGATAGGAGAACGGTTATCTAAAATATCGCCGTAAATTGCGTATCTTGCACCATAGTCGCAAAGCTCCCTGCCACTTTTGGCACGAAAGACCTTGCCTGCAATTTGGAGCGCCTCAGCACCCGATATTCTTATGACCGCAATTCCTCCCGTGCCCTTTGGCGTGGAGATGGCGGCAATAGTATCATTAAGCATATTACATCCTCGAAAAAAAGGGTAAATTCGGGCAAGTGCCGAATTTACCCTTTTTGGTATTAATAGATTTCGCTATCATCAGGATCTGCAAGACCTAACTCTTCGATGCTCTTAGCCTTTACCACGGGCTGCTTTGAAACGCCCGAGCCTGCATAGGTCAAGGGAATTGACGGGTCAAGCTTTACGCTTTCCTTAGCCGACGGCGTCGAGGTGCTCTTGCTTGTGTTCTGTGATTTCTGGTTACGGTTTTTAGAAGCTCTCGGTGTCTGATTTTCGGGAGAAACTACAACCTTTCTCTGATCACCTGATCCAACCGAGAAAGTAGTAACGCCCTCTATGTTCTGCACCTCGGAGTGAATAGCGCGTCTCTCGTAAGGGCTCATAGGCTCGAGAGTGATGTTTCTGCCCTGTCTCTTTGCTCTTGCGGCAGTTTTCTGGGCAAGCTTGCGAAGCGCCTCCTCACGTCTTGAACGGTAGTTCTCTACGTCTACAACGTATCTTCTGTAGCCCGACTCACCCTTGTTTGCGGCAAGGTTGGTAAGATACTGCAAAGACTCCAGAATTTCGCCGTGGTGACCTATAATAAGTCCCATATCGGCACCCGTTACGTTGATAGTAACCTCCTTATTTGAGGTCTCCACCATTTCGATGTTCACGTCGGTGAAATCAAGGTCTGCAAGAATTGTTTTAACAAAGCTCAATGCAATTTCGTCGGGAGACTCGCTGACGGTCACCTCTATTTTAGCATCCTGTGCGCCAATGCCGAAAAGTCCTTTTTTGGCATCCGAAATAATCTCGTACTTTACCGCACTCTCTTCAATGCCCAGCTGGCTTGCAGCGGCACTTACTGCCTCTTCGATGCTCTTGGCAGTAATCGTTATTTTCTTAGACAATGGAAATTCCTCCTATTTTATTATTACACATCCACAGTTTACTTTAATGGAGCCTTGGGGATTATAGACTCCCCCTTCTCCTCGTTGTCGCTGTCGGATACAATGCTCTTATTCTGTGTTTCGGGCAAGGGAGTGGTGTCCTCCTCGTCGTCGTCGAATATCAACGACTTTCTGCCCTGATTTTCCGAAGCCTTGTAGGGCTTGGATTTATTCTGTGCGTTATACGCCTTTTCCGCTTCCTTCAATTCCTTTTCGGTCATAACGGGAATGGGGAACATGCGGCTGAGGAGCACCTGCTGAACGAAGGCGAGAATACTGCGGAAGGTCCAGTAAAGACCCATAACTGCAGGCCAACGGAAAGCAAGGTATGCAGAGAAGAGAGGCATCATGACGTTCATAAGCTTCATACTTGACTCTGCCTCTGCGTTAGCGGTAGGCTGATAGGTAAACTTTCTTGTAAGCTTCTGTCCGAAATATGCGGAAAGGAAGGTCAAAACGGGGATTATAATAAGCTGCCACTCACCGTCAAAGGCATCCCAAGGAGTCTTGGAAAGGTCAAGGAAGCCTTTAAGAATAGTAAAGTTGGGAATAACGACGTCGCTGAGGCTGGGGATAAACTCCAAAAGAGCCTCCTTGCCACCCATTTCGTTGATTGCCTGAATAAGCGGGATTTCAAGCTGGGAAAGGTTTTTGGCAACGTCCATTGCCGCAAACTTTTCGGGTAGGAAATTAACTACCGCGTCTCTGATGCTCTCTATTGCCGCAACGTCGAGACCCGAAATGTAAGAGAGAGGTCTCTGGATTACGTAGAAAAGACCGATAAGGATGGGGAACTGAATTAAAAGAGGCAGACATCCTGAAAGAGGGCTGAAATGCTCCTCCTGATAAAGACGCTGAATTTCTTCGTTCATCTTCATCTGTGTCTCGCGGTCGTTTCTGCCCGCATACTTTTTACGGATAGCCGATTCCTTGGGGCGAAGCTTTGCCTGCTTCTGTGAATTTTTCTGTTGCTTTATGCTGAAGGGGAAAAGTATAAGCTGAACGATAAGTGAAAACAGCAAAAGAGCGGTGGCGTAACCACCAAAGCTGCCTACAAGCTTATAACAAATTTCCATAAGGAAGCCAAAGGCTCTATAAATAATTTCCAATTTTCTTCTCCTTAAGTTTAATTACGGCAAAGGGTCATAACCGCCTTTACAAAAGGGGTTACATCTCAATACTCTGCGTACAGTTAAATAAAAGCCCTTTATAGCGCCGTACTTTTCAAATGCCTGGAGGGCATATTCCGAACAAGTGGGGGTAAATCTGCAGCAAGGCGGAAAAAGCGGGGAAATAAATCTGCGGTAGAATTTTATCAGCAAAATAAAAACGTGCTTCATTATTTTTTCAAAATCCCCGTCTCATGAAAAGCGCGTCTCATATCACACAAGACGTCCTGCATACGAGTTTCCTTTAAAAAGCATCTGTGCCTTGCCACAAACACAAAATTGTATGGCTCGTCGTTTATTCCCGTACCCTCCAGCACGAGAGCGCGATAAGCCTCTCTGATAATTCGTCTGGCACGGTTGCGCTCTACTGCACCGCCCAGCTTTTTACCCGTGGTGATACCGATTTGCGCCTTCTTTAAGGAAGGATTTTTTCTGTAATACAACACCACGGTGGGTTGGGGAGAGTTTTTCGCCCTGTACATTTTAGAAAAAAGCGCATTTGATTTAATTGTATAAATCTTTTCCATAATATCCGCCTTAATCTTATTTTTCCCAAACAAAAAGGAAAACCCCCGAACAGATCCAAGCCCGCATACTAAAAAATATATGGGTACGGTCATACACGGCGGTTTATGAACTGCACAATAGCGCATCCTTTTACAAAGCTTAGTATGTGAGGCGTGCTCTTCCCTTTGCTCTGCGTCTCTTGAGAACCTTTCTTCCGTTAGCAGTCTTCATTCTCTTACGGAATCCGTGCTCTACCTTTCTCTGTCTCTTCTTAGGCTGGTATGTTCTAACCATATCTACACCTCCTTTATAGCTATAGGGCAGGAAATCCTGCTACATCAATTTTTCGTCGCATTCTATTATACAGACTTTTCTCACGATTGTCAATAGTTTTTTTATTTTTAACCGAGAAAATTCTGTTTTTTCTTATTTTAGCGGTGCCTTTTTGCAGGCACCGCTAAATAAACGTCTTAATTATTCAATAACTGCGTCAAGCTCGGTTGCGTTTTCGTCTGTAGCTTCGCCTTCAACTGCTTCGCCTTCAACGACTTCACCTTCAACGGTTTCGCCTTCAACGGTTTCGCCCTCAACTGCTTCACCGGCAGCCGCTTCAGCCTCGAGCTTTGCCAGCTCGTCGCGTCTCTTCTGCTCTTCCTTGGTGATGATGTTGTTGTCAATCTCACCGCTGCCGCCGAATGAGCTATCGCTCATACCTGCGGAAAGCGTTGAAAGAAGTGTGTCGAAATGCTCTTCCTCTTCGTCATCCTTGTTTGGATAGATGTCGAGTGCCGCAATTCTTTCAAGAACCTCGTCAAGCTTCACTGCAAGCTCTTCCTTGGTGTAAACGGCATTCATAAAGTCGGGGATGTACTCGCTTGCAATTGCGTTGATTTCCTCAAACGCTACGATATCATCCTCTTCAAGCTCATTGCTGTAGCCAACGAAAGCACTGATATTAGCCGATCTGTTGTTCTTGATAGCGGTTGTCTGATAATCTGCACCGAGCTCCTCGGGAACGTAACCGATAAGTGAGTTTCCGTAGGTCTCGAAGCCCATATTGTAATCATTGTTAAGCTTAACTATTGTTTTTTCGTCGGAATTTACCTCGTAATGAATATCCTCAACGCCGAAGGTGATAAGGTTGCGAAGATCCTTGTTAATGCAGAAGCCCGAGATAAGCTCTACAGCTCTTGCAGGATACTTGGTGGTTGCGCCTACAACGAAGGTAGATGCAAAAGCGTCCTCGGTAACAACCTTGGGATATGAGTAGGGATAGTATGTATAAAGCTCGCCCTTAGCGCCGAGATCTTCCTTGATGGAATCTATGCTACCCTTGAAGATGCCGACAGCGAAATCGGTTGTAAGGGGATCTGCTCCGTCCTCAGCATAGTAACCGTTGGTACGATATTGAGCCACTCTGTTAAAGTGAAGATATGCCGCACCCTTGTCGGTCATCGTACGTCCGGGGATGAAAGAAAATTCAAGTGAATAAGAGCCGTTTGACACGCCTTCCTTGTTAACGATGCCGTATGCACCTGTGTTTACCATATCGTCGTTGTAGAAATCATAGCCCTGAATCTTTTCGGGAGGAGCAAGGAGAGGGGCTATGCCGTATTCGTTATTCTTTACGCTTTCGAAGAAAGCGTCAAACTTGTGAAGCTCGGGAGCACCCGAAAGCACAAGTCCGTACTTTTCTGCAAGAGCAGTATTTACTGCGTAATAGTAGCCGTCGGCGTTCATAACTCTGTTTGCGGGGATACCGTAGAGAGTACCGCCAAGCTTAGCCGCGCCCATAAATACGGGGTTAACGAACTTTGTAATAATATTGTAAGACGAATTTACGTAGGACGAAACCTCGGTGATAAGCTCACGGGTCATAAGGTCTACGTAGTAGTCGTAGTCGTCTACCATGAATATGTCAAGCTGAACGTCATCCGACATATTGATGTCGATTTCCTCTTCTATTGCAGGCTGGCTTTCTGCCCACTTTTCATATTCTCTCTGGGCTCTCTTCTTTTCCTTCTGCTCATCAAGGGACAGAAGCTTTGCCGCTTCTCTCTGAGCCTTGGCAGCAGCAGTCGCCGCCTTCTCTGCAAGCTCGTTACGCTCCATCTGCTCTTCAAGCTTCACGAAAGCGTCCTCGATTACAGTATCATATTCCTCTTCGGAGAAGAACTTAAGTACGACGGTGGTCTTGTACTTATCCTCTGTAATTTTGTTTATCTCTTCCTGAACAAGAGCAATCGCCTCATCGGTAGTACCCTCGCCCTTAGTTCCGTAAAGGTGGAGAGTAACCGCAGGGATCGAACTTGTTTCTTCTTCAAAGCCCGTATCAATGTCGGAGCACGAAGTCAAAAGTGTTGTGGCAAGCATTGTCACCAAAAGCAACATAGCTATAATCCTATTTTTCATGGAAAGACCTCCTAATTTATTGCATTACAAAATCATTATATCATAAACATTACTATTTTACACTATTGTGCCCATAATGTCAAGTAAGAAAATATCCAATAAAAAGACAAATATTTTAGATAAACTCACAATTTTTAAGTATTTTTAAATATTTACAATCCCTTAATAATTTCAAGAAGGGTTTCACCCGCCTGACGTGCCGCCTGAATAGCAAAGCTTTCGTAGCTCATTCCGGCGTTGTTGTCGGCAAAATCGGAAATGCTTCTGATTACGAGAAAGGGAATCTTATTCAAAAGGCATACGTGGGATATTGATGCGCCCTCCATTTCAACGCAGGAAGCACCAAGTTCGTCCCGAAGAGCTTTGCTTATGGCGTCGTCCTCAACGAAAGAGTCACCGCTGACCACCCGTCCCAAAGTAAAATTCTTTATCCTGCCGTTTTCCTTCAGCTTATTGCAGGCACTTGTGGCAAGGGAAACGAGTGACGGGTCGCAGTTGAAAACGTATGTACCGAGACTTCCCTCCTCCTCCAAAAGTGAAAGGGGATGGAAATCGTGGTACATTGTGTTTTCCGCAACCACCATATCGAGAACGGAAAGTGCTCGGTCAAGTCCTCCTGCTATTCCAACGTTTATCACGGCGTCGGGGGAATACCTGTCAATCAGGTACTGAGTGCAGGCGGCGCTGTTGACCTTGCCTATTCCGGATACGCTGAGCACTATTTTTTTGTCCTCGTAATCTGAAACGTAAATACTGCGCCGAGCATCCGTACATTCTGCCTTAAAGGTATCTCTCATATAGGAGAGCTCCTTTTCCATAGCACAAATAATAGCAATAGTTTTCATATTCTCTCCTTATTCCAGATAATCCTTCAGCTTCTTTGCACGGCTGGGGTGGCGAAGCTTACGGAGTGCCTTTGCCTCTATCTGTCTTATACGCTCACGGGTGATGTTGAACTCCTGACCAACCTCCTCAAGCGTTCTTGCTCTGCCGTCCTCAAGTCCGAAGCGGAGCTTCAAAACGTTCTTTTCACGGGGGCTGAGGGTATCGAGCACCGCGTCAAGCTGTTCCTTTAAGAGAGTATATCCTACGGCGTCGGAGGGGGCTGGGGATTCCTCGTCGGGAATGAAGTCGCCAAGGTGGCTGTCTTCCTCCTCACCGATAGGCGTTTCGAGAGAAACCGGCTCCTGAGCAACCTTCAAAATATAGCGCACCTTGTCGATGGGCATATTGATAAGCGCCGCAATCTGCTCGGGAGTGGCGTCGTGTCCCTCCTCCTGCAAAATCTGTCTTGATGCCTTTTGTACCTTGTGTATGGTCTCTACCATATGAACGGGAATTCTGATAGTTCTTGCCTGGTCGGAAATAGCACGTGTTATCGCCTGCCTTATCCACCAGGTAGCGTAGGTAGAAAACTTGTAGCCCTTGGTGTAGTCAAACTTTTCCACCGCCTTGATAAGACCCAGATTTCCCTCCTGAATCAAGTCGAGAAAATACATTCCTCTGCCCATATATCTTTTGGCAATACTTACAACGAGTCTGAGGTTAGCTTCTACAAGAATTTTCTTCGCTTCCTCGTCGCCCTCCAGCATTTTCCTGGAAAGCTCTATTTCTTTATCGGTTTCAAGAAGAGGCACCTTGCCGATTTCCTTGAGGTACATTCTGATGTGGTCCTCTGTCACAAGCTCGTCAAGGGGAGCCGTGCCGTCGTCGTCCTCAAGGCTTTCCTCGCCTATTCCGTTTAAATCGTCGAAATTTTCAAGGTCAAGGTAGTCGTCTACTATCTCTATCCCCATGGACTCCATTACGTCGTAAATCTTTTCCATTTCCTCGGGGTCGATGTCAATTCCCTCCAGAGTCTCCATCATCTTCATTGATGAAACGGAGCCCTGAACCTTTGCCTTGTTAATGAAATTCACTATCTCGGGACGCATATTTTTTAATTCTTTTATCTCCTTTGCGTCCTTTGCGGTTTCCTTTTCTGCTGAATCTCTTACATTGTCCAAATTGTTGATTTCCATTGCTTAAAAATGTCCCTTTCTTTGTTGCTTTTATCTGAATCCCTTAAATTTAGATATTCTTGTCGGATGGCGAAGCTTACGAAGAGCCTTTGCCTCTATCTGTCTTATACGCTCACGGGTGATATCAAATTCACGCCCCACCTCTTCAAGCGTGCGTGGCACTCCGTCGTCAAGTCCAAAGCGCATACGGATAACGTTCTCTTCCCTTTCGGTGAGAGTTTTCAATACATCGCTTATCTGCTCGCGGAGCATAGTTTTTCCAACTATCTCGTCGGGCTCGGGAGACGACTCGTCTGCGATAAACTCGCCTATACTGCTCTCCTCGTCCTCACCCACGGGGCTGTCTATTGAGATGGGCTCCTGCGCCATCTGCATAACCTCGCGCACCTTGTCCACCGTCATTCCCGAAAGCTCGGAAATTTCCTCTACCGTGGCGTCTCTGCCCTTTTCCTGCAATATCTGCCGTGAACAGCGCTGAATTCTGTGCATGGTTTCAACCATATGCACGGGTATTCTTATAGTTCTCGACTGGTCTGCAAGAGCACGGGTTATTGCCTGCCTTATCCACCAGGTAGCATAGGTAGAAAACTTGTAGCCCTTGGTGTAGTCAAACTTCTCCACTGCCTTAATAAGACCGGAGTTGCCCTCCTGAATAAGATCGAGCAGTCCCATTCCGCGTCCTATGTATCTCTTTGCGATGCTTACAACCAATCGCAGATTTGCCTCTACCAATACGTTTCTCGCCTCAATGTCACCTTCGGCAATTCTCTTGGCAAGCTCTATTTCCTCGTCGCCCGACAGGAGCTTTATGCGTCCGATGTCCTTGAGGTACATTTTTACGTGGTCTTCTATTGGCAGAACGTCGCCCGACAGAAGCGCGTCCATATCCGCCTCTGTATCAAAGCCCTCGTCGTCCTCGCCGTTAAAATCATCAAAGTCGGGCAGGTCGTCCACCACGTCGGGAATTGTGACCTCGATGCCTAACTCCTCAAGCTTCTGATAAAGCTTTTCAGTTTCCTCGTCGCTGAGTGAATTGTTCTCTATGGTTTCAAGAATTTCGTCACTGTCCAGCGAGCCTTTTTTCTTTGCCTTCAAGATAAGTTCGTTGATGTCTGCTTTTTCCTCTTCAGGAATGAATGGTGTTTTATTTGCCATAATCCTTTTCCTTTCAACGCACTGATTTATTTTTTGTTCCTTTTTAATTGCTCAATTCTGTTGAAGAAGGACTCGTCGCTGCCGTCGTCCGCCTTCTTTTTTTCTGCTTCGCGCCTTAGCTCCTGCGCAAGCTCCTCTGCTATCTGCTCGCTGTTATTCTGAAGCTCCTCTCTTTTTATCCTCATTTGCATAATTCTTCCCATTTCGTCAGGAGAAAATGCATCTCCGAAGGAAGAAAAGCCCTCGCTTCCCATTTCGTGCTCCCTTTTCAGCTCACGCCATACCTTTTTGGAGAACTCGCATTGAAAAAGGTCCTCTTCAAGCAGGTCGCGGAGTGTGGGAGAATCTAAAAATTCCTGCCGTATAAGCAATATACCAAGGAGGCTTTCCTCCTTCTTTGCAGTGGAAAGGTTTGACATTCTGTCGGGGACGACTCTGTCTCCGTATCCGATGCTCTTGTTAATGTCCGCCTTCACCGCCTCTTTTTTGGCGTATCGCACCGCCCTTTTCTGACGGTTCTTTATTTCGTTGCGGATAACGTCCACGCCTATCCCCGTCTCACCCGATATTCGCTGTATGAAAATTTCCTTTTCTATCTCGCTTTCAACCTTCGAGAGCATCGCACAGCACTCGTCGATATAGGCAAGCTTATGCTCGGGTATCAAAAGATTGTATTTAGACGATATATTACGAAGTGTATAGTCGATGTGTCCGTCGGAGCCCGTCAGGAGCTTTTCAAAGGACGCCTTGCCGAATTTCTTTATATATTCGTCGGGGTCCTTGGCGCCCTCTACCACCACTACCTTTACCTTTACGCCTACCTCGCCAAGCATATCTATGGCACGCTTCGTTGCCCTCTGCCCTGCCTCGTCCGAGTCGTAGCAGAGATATACCTGTGACGCGTATCTTGAAATAATTCTCGTCTGCTCGGAGGTAAGTGCAGTACCGAGTGTGGCAACGGCGTTTATAAAGCCAGCCTGCTGGAGAGCCACCACGTCCATATAGCCCTCACAGAGAATAAGGCTGGAGTCGGTATTGTTCTTGGCGTGATTCAGGGCATAGAGATTTCGGCTCTTTTTAAAGACGGGAGTGTCGGAGGAATTGAGATACTTTGGCTTCTCGTCGCCGATAATTCTTCCGCCGAAGGCAATTACTCTGCCCGATAAATCAAATATGGGGAAAATAATTCTGTTCCTGAAATAGTCGAAGGCACGGCCTGACTTCTGGGAAATGCCTGCAAGAAAGGCGTCCTTTATTTCGTTTTTATCGAAGCCCTTGGACATAAGGTAGCCCGTCAGGGAATCCCAGGAGGCGTCCGCATAGCCTATGCCAAAGCGCTTTATGGTCTGGGGGGTAATTCCTCTTGACATAATATAGTCAAGGGCGTGCTTGTTTTCGGGGAGAAGAAGCGAGTCGTAGAAGAAACGGGCGGCAAGCTTATTCATCTCGAAAAATCTGTCCTTATTGACTTTGGGGGTCATATTCCTCGGGTCCTCGGGGATGGTTAGTCCCGCGCGGGCGGCAAGATGCTCAACGGCGGTCATATAGTCCACGTTTTCCATCTTCATCACGAAGGTGATTACGTCGCCCCCTGCTCCGCAACCGAAGCAATAAAAATTCTCGTTATTCCTGAAAACTGTGAAGGAGGGTGTTCTCTCACTGTGGAAGGGGCAGCAACCCACAAGGTTAGAGCCTGCACGCTTCAATTGAACGTACTGTGAAATTACGTCCTCGATATTACATCTTGCCTTCAGCTCCTGCAAAAATTCCTGCGGTAAAGCCACTTTTACACCCCCTTTAACGTTTATACTATAATATACGCAATAAAAATCAAAAATCCTTTTTTTATTTTCAAAAAATCACAAAAAATTAAAATATTTTCTGTCAAGGCTCCTGAGCTGTACCGCCTCGAACACGTGCTCGCTCTCCACCGTTTCGGAAAGGGCAAGGTCGGCGATGGTGCGTGCCACCCTGACTATTCTGTCGTAGCCTCTTGCAGAAAGCGCAAGCTTGTCAAAAGCGTTTTTCAGCACCGCATCGGCAGAGGGAGAAAAACGGCAATACTCCTTTTTGAAATATCTGTCGGTGTTCGCGTCAAGCCCCATCGACTTTATGCGACGGGCGGCAAACTGTCTTGCCGCGTCAACTCGTGCCTTTACCACCCTTGAGGTTTCTGCATCGCCCTCGCCGTTCATCTGCTCGAACTTAACGCTGGGCACTTCAATCTGTATATCAATTCGGTCAAGCAAGGGACCTGAAATCTTATCAAGGTATTTTTTTACCGAGCTCTGCGTGCAGTTGCACTCCTTCTGGTCACTGCCGAAATATCCGCAGGGGCAGGGATTCATTGCACAAACCAGCATAAATTTACTGGGGAAGGCCATTTTGTAGCCCGAGCGGGATATGACGATGTTTCCGTCCTCGATAGGCTGCCTCAACGCCTCCAGAGTCTTTTTGGCAAACTCGGGAAGCTCGTCAAGAAAGAGCACGCCGTTATGAGCGAGGGATACCTCACCCGGTTGAGGAGTAGTGCCTCCGCCCACAACGCCCACGTGGGATACGGTGTGGTGAGGAGAGCGGAAGGGTCTTGTGCTGATAAAGGGCATCTCGTCGTTAAGAAGTCCCGTTACGGAATGGACCTTGGTAGACTCTAACATTTCCTCGTAGGTCATATCGGGGAGTATTCCCACAAGCGCCTTGGAGAGCATACTTTTTCCAGAGCCTGGAGGGCCGATAAGCAGGACGTTGTGTCCTCCTGCCGCCGCAATTTCAAGGGCGCGCTTTGCCTTTTGCTGACCCTTGATATCGGAAAAATCGAGAAGGGGCTTCCCCGTCGTCTCTGCAAAGTGTTGGTCAAATACTGCAGGCTCTATTTTCTTCTCACCCTTCAGGTGAGCGATAAGGTCGTTTATATGCTTTACGCCGTATATTTCAATATTCTTAACTACCGACGCCTCCTTCACGTTGTCAAAGGGAAGGAAAATGCGCTTCTTGCCTGCCTTTGCGGCAGTAAGACACATTGGCAGAGCGCCCGTAACGCTCCTTAATTCTCCTGCGAGAGACAGCTCTCCCACGAAGCTTGCGTCGTCGGTGAAAATATTTTCAAGAACGTTATGCTTTAAAAGTCCCACGAGAATGGCAAGGTCGTAATACGAGCCCACCTTTTTCTTGTCGGCGGGAGCAAGGTTTATGGTGGTGCGTCCCTTGATATAAGGGAGAGAATTGTTGGTAGTAACCGAGCGAATTCTGTCGGTAGCCTCCTTTACCGAGGTGTCGGGCAGACCTATTACGGATATTTCGGGGAGTCCTCTTTCCTGGTTGCACTCCACGCTTACCTCAAAGCCGTCAATTCCCCACATAGCCACAGTATAAACCGTATTTACCATATTCTCGCCTCCAAACGACAGTTTTACATTATATTATAACTTATCTTCACAAAAAAAGCAACAAAAAAATGCACGGTTTCCGAAGAAACCGTGAGTTTTTTGCTTTTGTTTAGTCAGCCTTCTTAGCTGAAATTGCCTTGATAACGAAGAGTGTTGCAAGAATGAGGACAGCACCGAGAAGGAGCACAATCCAAGCGTTCTGAACGAAGCCCGCAATGACGTAGCAAACGAAGGAGATCGCCGCAACGGTGATTGCGTAAGGAAGCTGGGTTGAAACGTGTGTTACGTGATCACACTGAGCACCTGCCGAGGACATAATGGTCGTATCGGAAATGGGTGAGCAGTGGTCGCCGCAAACGGCGCCTGCAAGACAAGCGGACATGCCGATTGTACCAAGAACGGAGCCTGCGGGGAATATTGCAAGAACGATAGGAATGAGAATTCCGAAGGTTCCCCAAGAGGTACCCGTTGCAAATGCAAGAATGCAAGCAACGATGAAGATAACTGCAGGGAGGAAGTTGTTGAGAGCGCTTGCGCTGCCCATCATCAAGTCACCTACGAAATACTTAGTTCCAAGAACAGAAGTCATATTCTTAAGAGCAGTTGCAAAGGTAAGAATGAGGATTGCGGGAACCATTGCAATAAAGCCCTGAGGGATACATTCCATACAGCTCTTGAAATCAACGATACGGCGAATAATAGCGTAAGCCATTATTATAACGAGTGAAGCAAGTCCGCCCCAAGGAAGACCTACGGTTGCGTCGGTGTTACCGAAGGCATCAACTATATTGCCTGCACATTCCGTACCGCCCCAGATGTCAACGCCGAAAAAGCCGCCAACGTAAAGGAGTGCGATAACGGAGAATATAATGAGGATAACAACGGGGATAACGAGGTCACATACCTTGCCTCGACCCTTCTCGTTCTCTTCCTCTGCCCCCGCTTCTGCAACGCCGTTGAGAATAGCGTCCTTCTCAAACCTCTTCATAGGTCCGTAATCGAACTTCATAAAGACGATTGCAAGAATGAAAACGAAGGTGAGAAGTGAATAGAAGTTATAGGGAATTGCCTGAACGAACATTTTGATACCGCTGACGCCCTCGGGAGCATAGCCCGAAACTGCAGCTGCCCAGGAAGAAATGGGAGCTATCATACAAACGGGAGCGGCGGTAGCGTCGATGAGGTAGGCAAGCTTTGCACGGGAAATCTTTGCCTTGTCCGTTACGGGACGCATAACAGAGCCTACCGTGAGACAGTTGAAATAGTCGTCGATGAAGATGAGCACGCCGAGAACGAAGGACGCGATCTGTGCGCCTACTCTCGACTTGATATGTGTCTTTGCCCAGTTACCGAAGGCGGCAGAGCCACCTGTACGGTTGATAAGAGCAACGATGATGCCGAGCTCAACGAGGAAAATGAAGATACCTGCCGTACCCGACACGGCGTCGATGAGACCCGTACTTGTGATACTGTCCATCATACCTGCGAATGAAAAGTCAGCAGCGAGAAGACCGCCTACAACGATACCGATGAAGAGGGAGCTATAGGCTTCCTTGGTAATAAGTGCAAGCGCGATAGCGATAACGGGAGGAATAAGTGCCCACCAAGAGCCGCGTACTGCGCCCTCTCCGCCACAGGTTTCACACTCTGCGCCGACCTCCAGACAATCGGGACAGTCAACAGTTCCGTTAGCACCGCCCGTAACGTAAGCTACGGCAAGCAGAGCTATGATAACGACAGCCGCAATTGCAAGGACAATTTTGCTTGATGTTTTTGTCATAATGCTTCTCCTTTAAAAAATAAAAAATGTTATGGGTCTATCATCACCCATAACATAAAGTACAAGTAAAGATAGCACTCCACAAATATGTGACAGTCGGTTGCATATTCTACAAAACCGACCAACCCGCAGAACGAATTAAGGCATTCTGCGAATTTCGGCAATGCTTCCTTTCGTTATTTTCCACCTTAATATAACCAAAAATAACTACTTATAAGCACCGCGCCTCTATCAAAGCTTTTATTGCTTCGACTAAATACTACCACTTATAACAAGGTTTGTCAATATTTTATTAACGTTTTTTCCATATCTTATAAAATAGATTTAATTTTTTGTGTGTTTTAGACAAAACGAAGGAGACGTAAAGCTACGTCTCCTTCTTTCCGTTATTCTTTTATAGTGCCGTCTGCATTAAACAAGGGAAGCTTTTCAAGATAGATAATATCGTCTCTATCAGCGGCGGCGCCCTCTGCCAGAATAGCCATCTTACCGCAAACTATTCCGCCTGCAACCTCCACAAGCTTTTCGATAGCGCGAAGAGACTCTCCCGTAGAGATAACGTCGTCAACGATAAGCACTCTCTTTCCCTTCATCAAAGCCACGTCCTCTACGTCGATATACAGCTTCTGATGAGACTCGGTGGTAATGGAATCAACGTCCACCTCGAAAACGTCGGTCATATATAATTTAGGCTTCTTTCTCGCAAGAAGATACTTGGCGTTAGCCTGCCTTGCCATTTCGTAAACCAGGGGAATACCCTTTGCCTCGGCGGTAATCAAGTAATCGTATTCAGGCGCTTTTTCCAGAAGTGCGCTTGCGGCGGCAACCGTCAGCTCGGTATCGCCGAAAATAACGAAGGCGCCGATATAAAGGTCGTCGTTAACTCTGCAGATAGGAAGCTTTCTGTCTATACCTGCAATTCTGATTGGATAATTCTTCATCATACATCACTCCTTTTTTTTCGATTATACACCGAAGTGATAAAAAAATCAATAATAAATTCGACTTTTTTATAATAAAATCAACACTAAAATACCGAGAATTATTCTGTAAACGCCGAACGCCTTGAAGTCGTGCTTTTTAACGTAGCCGATGAAAAATTTGATGGCAACTACCGACACTATAAAGGCGGTGAGCATACCGACCACGAGATAAATTATCTCCTCGGGCGTAAAGGCAAAGCCGAATTTAACAAGCTTCAAAAGGCTTGCGCCTGCCATTACGGGCACGGCGAGATAGAAGGTATATTCTGCGGCGACGGTGCGTGACACTCCAAGGAGGAGTGCGCCGAGAATGGTAGCGCCCGAGCGTGATACCCCCGGGAATACGGCGGCGATTACCTGAAAGCAGCCTATAAGGAGGGCGGTTTTCAGGGTGAGGTCGGCGATAGAGGAGGTGGTGGGCACTCTTTTGTTGAAAAGCTCGGTAATAATAAAGAAAATACCAAAGATAATAAGGGAAAGCGCAACCGTTCCCGAATTATAAAAAAGACGGTCAAAGTCGTCCTCGAAAAGACCGCCTATGATTATTGCTGGTATGCAGGAAACGACTATCTTCACCCAAAGGGAGAATATGTCCTTTTTAATAAAGCTCTCCCCTTTCTTGAAGGAAAACGGAAAAAGCTTGTTCCAGTAGAGCATAACCACGGCAAGTATTGCGCCAAGCTGAATAACGACGAGGAACACCTCTTCAAAGCTGTCAGAAAAGCCAGGGTGGAAAAGCTCGTTAAAAAGTATCATATGACCCGTACTGCTGACGGGAAGCCACTCTGTTATTCCCTCGACGATGCCGAGAAGGACGGAAAAGAGCAAGTCCATATTAAAAATATTCATGGGTATCTCCTTGAGGTTAGTTTTGTAATATAAGAATAGTATACAACAAGTTTATGCATTTGTCAAAAAAACTTGACTGAAAAAGATAATTGTTATATACTAATATAAATCTATATGGAGGAACATATTATGAATACGGTAAAAATTGATTGTAAAAATACAAAAATGGTTGCCCACAGAGGTGTAAGCGGACTTGAAAGAGAAAACACCGTGCCTGCGTTTCTTGCCGCTTGCCAGCGTTCTTATTTCGGAGTGGAGACCGACGTGAGACCCACTAAAGACGGAAGCTTCGTGCTTCTTCACGACAACAGCCCCGAGAGAGTGAGCAACGGCGCTCATACTACGCCGATAAGAGAGCTTGACGCAAGTGAGGTATTTGATATAGTGCTTCCAGACCGTGACGGCTCGCTCGTGCGTCGGGATATAAGAATCCCCTCTCTTGCCGAATATATTCACGTTTGCAAGAAATACGAGAAGAAATGTGTTCTCGAAATAAAGGTTCCCTTTACGGAAGAGCAAATCAAAAGAATGATAGACGAAATTGACTCTATGGGATATCTTGACAACGTGATTTTCATTTCGTTCTATATGGAAAACTGCCGTCTTACACGAAAATATACCGACGGCAAAATTCAGTTTCTCACAATGGAAATGAACGACGAGATCTTAAACTCCTGCAAGGAATATAGGCTTGACCTTGACGTCAGGAAGGACATTGCCACATCTGAGCTTATAGAAAAGGCACATTCTCTCGGTATGGAAATAAACGTATGGACGGTTGACTCTCCCGAGGAAGCGAATGCGTTAATTGAAATGGGAGTTGACTACGTCACCACGAATATTCTCGAATAAAGGAAATATTTTTTATGCAAAGAAGGCTTTTTTCAAGGCGTGATATTGTAATTTTTCTTTGCCTTATCGCTCTATCTGCTCTTGCCCTTTTCTTTATGGGTAAAGAGAACGGTGAGGTGGTTGAAATATGGGTAGACGGAGAGCTTTATAAAAAAGAAGCTCTATCCACGCCAATGAAGCTGACCCTTGAAAACGGCGTGGAGATCGAGTGCGACGGAGAAGCAGTCTTTTTCTCCCATTCCGACTGTCCCGACAAGGTGTGTGTAAGAAGCGGAAAAATGAAAACGGCAGGACAATGGGCGGCGTGCCTGCCCAATAAAACGGTAGTGAAAATCAGCGGTAAAGAAAAGGTTGACACGGTGGGATAAATGAGAAATAAAAAAGTAAAAAAGCTGACGTTGCTTGGAGTTTTCTCTGCTATTGCCGTAATTCTGTCAATTCTTGAGTCCTCGCTAATCGTACTGCCCGCTCTCCCAGGTGTAAAGGTGGGGTTAGCAAACGTGGTGATAATGTTCATTCTTTTCACCCAAGGCAGAAAAAGTGCCGTTTCCATAGCCGTGCTGAAGGGGGTTTTCTCCCTTCTTACAAGAGGTGCTATGGCAGGAGTATTGAGCCTTTCGGGAGGCCTTTTTTCTATCCTCGTTATCATTCTGCTGAGCGCCCTGATAAAAAACGCCTCCCTATCCCTTTTGAGTGTGGGCGGTGCCGTGACGCACAACCTTGTGCAATTTAGTATAGTCAGCATAGTCTACTACCCTGCATCGATGCTTTACTATCTCCCCTTCCTCGTTATATCGGGAGTAATCTTCGGGGTAGTCAGCTCGGTATTTCTTAAAGCCGTTACCCCGTCACTTTCAAAAATGTGGGAGGGCGTAAAATGAAGAAGCTTATTTTGTTGTTTCCCCTTCTTATAATACTCTGCTCCTGCGCGCCCAAGCGCTATTCTGCACAGTATTTCGACTATTTTGATACGGTGATAACTCTGGACGGATATTTTGATACAAAAATGGATTTTGACAAAGCCTGCGAGATTACCGAGGCTACCTTGAAGGAATATGATGCTATTTTTGACATCTACGACGACGGAGAAGCGAAGCGCCTGAACGAAGAGAAGGAGCTTTCGGTGTCCGAGGAGCTTTACGAAGCCATAGACTTCGGCAAGAAGGTATACGACCTGACGGACGGCAAGTGCAATATTGCAATGGGCGCAGTTCTCTCCTTATGGCACGAAGCAAGAGAGGCAGAGGGGGCGTATCTCCCAAGCGACGACGCCCTCACCCTTGCATCACGTCACACCGACCCCTCCGATATAGTAATGGAGTCGGGAAAGGTTACTCTGCTTAATGAAAATATGACGCTGGACTTCGGCGCTATTGCCAAAGGATGCGTGTCCGACGTGTTGAGAGAGAGGCTGACAAGCGAGGGGCTTGACAATATGTTCGTAAACCTCGGCGGTAACGTTATGGTCATCGGTGACAAGGACGGCGAGGGGTGGAACGTAGGCGTACAATCCACCTTTGATTCATCGGAAATTTGCTATGCTAAAAAAATAAAGGATAAATGCCTTGTAACAAGCGGTGTCTATCAAAGATACTTTGAATACGAAGGCGTGAAATATCACCACATCATTTCCCCCGACACCCTCTACCCCTCGGACAGATATCTGTCGGTATCCATTCTCTCGGATAGCGGAGCCCTTGCCGACGCCCTTTCCACCGCCCTCTTTAATATGACGGTAGAGGAAGGCAAAGAGGTTTTGGAGAAGCTTGACGATATCGGCGCTATGTGGATATTAAGTAATGGCGAAAAGGTATTTTACGGAAATTTAGATTAAAAAAAGGTCGCATTGCGACCTTTTTTTAATCTAAAAACTGAATGTTATACCCGTTGCCCGTGGGGGTTATGCGTGAGGTGAAGAAGGCGGTAAAGAGCCTTACTGCGTACTCGGTGTCACGGGCGCCTGCAGTCTCGAAGGAAGAGTGCATGGCAAGCTCGGGAAGTCCTATATCAGCCCCCGGTATTGACAAGTGGGTCTGCATAATATGTCCGAGGGTAGAGCCTCCCGGCATATCGGCACGGTTGGTATAGTCAAAAACGGGGCATCCTGCGTGCTCGCACAGAGACTTGATAACCGAGGATGAAACAGCGTCGGTGACGTAGCGCCCCATAGCGTTGTGCTTTATTGCAATACCCGAGTTGAGATATCCGCGGTTAAGAGAGTCGGCGGTCTCGGGGTGATTGGGATGGACTCCGTGGGCATTGTCCGCCGAAATAAAGAAAGAGGAGGAAAGTGCCCTGAGATGCTCCCCTCGGTCTCTGCCGAGAGAGTCGCTGACCCTTTCGAGCACTGAAGGCAGGAACATAGAGGCTCCGCCGTTTGCGCTCTCACTGCCCACCTCTTCTCTGTCAAAGAAGGCAAGAACGGGGATATTTTCTTCGTCGGATGAGAGAAGGAAAGCCACAAGAGAGGAGAAAACGCATTGCAGGTCGTCAAGCCTTGGTGCTGACACGAAGTCACCCGACGCGCCCCAGACGAGTCCCTTTTGGTTATTGACAAGGTAGAGGTCGTGGGAAACTACGTCCTTCTCCTCTGCCATAGCGATATTGCAAAGCTCGGTGAAGAATTCACCGCTGTGTCCGCCACCTGATATCAGGGCGCACATATCTCCGTTCATAGAAAGGGGGGAGTCCTCCTTTTTCATATGAGGAGCGAGTGACGGGATAATTGCAACGGGTGCAGGCGTTTCCACAAGCCTTGTGGTGACGCCCTTTTCATTTGAAATAACAAGTCTGCCTGCTACGTGGAGTGGTCTGTCAAGCCAAGAGGAGAGCACCGCTCCGCCGTACTTATCTGCTGAAAGGCGAAGATAGTTGTCGGAGAAAAGCTCAAAGCTTGGCTTCAGCTTAAAAGAGGGGCTGTCGGTGTGCGAAGCGACTATCCCATAGCCCTCCCAAGCATCCGAGGGAACACGAAAGGCGATAAGGCTTGTTTCGCCTCGGCGGACGAAATATTTACCGCCGACCTCAAGCGTCCAGAGGTCGTTTTCATATAGCTCAGTGTAGCCGTCCTCCACGAGTCTCACCGATGCATTTTTAACTGCGTGGTAAGGGGTGGGAGAGGAATGTATAAAATCGATAAGCTCGCTGTTTATTCTTTCCATTGCACACCTCTAATTATCTAATTTTCTGTAATAGGAAAAGTGAGCCACGAGAGTACGGATGTCTCCCCTCTCCTCGTCAAAGCCCGATATGATAACGCCGTTACGGCTCATAAGCTCGGACACGGTAATCTCCTCGGTGTTGCCCTCGAAAATCACCTTTCCCTCGCAACAGACGATGAAGGTTTTGTCCTTTATGGAGATAGAGCCGTTCTTACCAACGAGGATTTCCTCGTTGTCAATTCTCTCGGTTACCGATTCAAGCCAGAGATTATTGAATTTCTGTGCCATCTGCACACGGTAAGCCTTAGAGCCGGGCTTGGGCTGAAATAATCTTTCAAAAAAGCTCATATTAAAGTACCTTTGAAAGAAAATCGCGGAGTCTTGGGTTCTTGGGTGAGGAGAAAAATTCCTCGGGTGGCGCTTCCTCGGCTATTTTGCCCTCGTCAATAAAGAGAATTCTGGAGCCGACCTCCTTGGCAAAGCCCATTTCGTGAGTTACAACCACCATAGTCATACCTTCCCTTGCAAGCTCCTTCATAAGCTCCAGCACCTCGCCTACCATTTCGGGATCGAGGGCGGAGGTGGGCTCGTCGAAGAGAAGCACCTCGGGGTTCATAGCGAGAGCGCGCACTATTGCAATTCTCTGCTTCTGTCCGCCCGAGAGCTGTGAGGGGTAGGCGTTTGCCTTGTCGCTGAGTCCTATTCTTTCAAGGAGAGCGCGTCCCCTTTCCTCAGCCTGCTTTTTGTTCATAAGTCCAAGCTTTATGGGGGCTATGGTAATATTGTCGAGGATTGACAGATGGGGGAAAAGGTTGAAGTGCTGGAACACCATTCCCATTTTCTGTCTTACCTTGTTTATTTCACGCTTTTTGGAGTCAACGAGCTTGCCGTCAAACCATATCTCGCCCGAGGTGGGCACCTCAAGCATATTAAGACATCTGAGGAAGGTACTTTTTCCACCGCCCGACGGACCGATGATAACTACCTTTTCACCCTTTTCAATCTTTATATCTATGCCCTTTAAAACCTTGATACTGTTGTCCTTACCAAAGCTTTTTACAAGATTTTTAACCTCTATCACTCTTACTCAGCCTCCTTTCAAGCAACGATACCAGATAGGAAAGTCCAAGCACAAGCACAAGATAGATAATTCCTATGGCGATAAGCGGCATAAAGTTACTGTATGTTATTGAACGGATTTTAAGTCCTCCCATAGTCAGATCGGCAACGCCGATATAGAAGGCTACGGAGGTCTCCTTCAAAAGTGCTATAAACTCGTTGGCAAGGGCAGGAAGCACCGCCTTGATTGCCTGGGGAACGACGATGTAGAACATAGTGGCAGAGTAGTTGAAGCCAAGGCTTCTGCCTGCCT